>JBEKQH010000495.1:0-2845 GCA_049519915.1 Opitutaceae bacterium | reverse complement strand
TCTCTCCCAGAAGCCCCCGCTGGCGCAGCGCGCCTCGCGCATGGGAATTGAACCGTTCGATTTCTTCCCAAAAAGGAATCACGACGAGGGTTTCGATGCCCTTGGCCAGATTGTCCGCGTAGTGCTCGGCGGCGCGGGTGAACAACGCCTCATCGTCGCCGGTCTCCACGATCATCCCGCGGCGCTGGGCGTAATAGAAAGCTTCCGCAACCTGCCCGGACGCCAGCAGGCGGCTGAATTGCCGGTCGGTTTCCCCGCGCTGCCGCAACACTTCCGAAAGGCGCACCACTGGCGTTCCAGTGTGCTTTACGACATTGCGCATCGCATCGCCGCGCTGGACGCTGTAGTGCTGCTTCGTATCGCCCACTAGGAGGAGGCGCGCCCGCCGCTCATGGGCGAGCTGAGTGAGGCCGTCAAGTTGCTGCGTGGACAGCAACCCGGCCTCGTCTACGAGTAGTACCCGGTTCGCTGCCTGCGCCTGCAGCGCTTCGCTCACCAGAAAGCGCTGGACGGTATCGGCCTGCTTGAATCCGGCGCTGACCAAGGCCTCGCGGGAGCGCGTTGTCGGCGCCAGCGGGATGAACTCATGGCCGCCCGCCGCACGATGTGCGTTTTCAATCGCGCTCAGCACCGTTGTCTTTCCCGTGCCCGCGTCGCCGACCAGAACGATCACGAAATCCTTGTTCGCGAGCAAAGCCCGGGCGGCGTTCATTTGGCCGGGGGTCAATCTGTCTGGCAGGTGGGCCGCATCGCCCAAGGGGAAGCGGGTGTTGCGGCCGTCTGTCACGCGCCGCACGGTCAATTTCTCCTCCCGCCAGATCGGCCGCAGGCTCATCTCTCCGTCGGCCCGAATCGCCTCGGGGTGTTTTTCGAGCGCCTCGCGCAGTTCGCGCCAACGATAAAAGTCGGGATGCAGCTCCAGCGCGGCGTTGAGGACTTCCCCTTCGCGGACAACGCTGCTCCGCTCGTAAACGTGCCGGAGCGCGGTTTCCAGAACGGTAAGCGGCATGCCCTGCGAAATCTGCGGCCGGGACGCCTGCTTTTTCGCGGCCCGGACGAGCGTGTCCAGCGCCTGAGCTTCCTCACGGGAAAGTTCCGCGCGTTGCCGCGCGCGCACTTCCGGCGTGCTGATTTTCGTGAGTTTAATCCCGCGCGACTCCCGCACCAGAACTTCCACTTCGCGCTTGGTGGGCCTCCGGCCTTTCTGCTGGGCGAATTCATCAGCCAGTTTCTGCACATGCTGCGTCCGCTTGGAAAATCGCTCGCGCAAGGGCTCGACTCCGCGCACTGAAAATCCCTTCGAATTCATTCCGTAGGCATCATAGCCGAGTTCCCGCAGCCGGCCCGCCAACTCGCGATAAAGCACTTGGCGCAGATAGGCCGATGCGCGGAGCATTTCGACCGGTTGCAGCGCAAACCACTCTTTGCGTTCCGCATCCCAGGTCGCGTTGGCCAGAACCGCATGCGCATGCAATTGCGGATCGAGATCGCGACTGGTATCGTGGAAGAAGAGCGCGCCGACGAAATTCCGCGTCAACCGAACAGCTTCCGTTTCGTGGGAATGGCCCCGTCTCTCGCGCACGGCAGCGAAGCGTTCCATCTCGCCAAGCGCTACCTTGACCGACTCGACGAACGCTAAAGTTATGCGCTCGTCGCCACCAACCATCGCCAGGACGCTTACATCTTTCGGCGCGGAGAACTGAACGTCGAAGAATGCTACGCGCTGCGTGTTATCGATACCCGTCAATCGTTCCCCAGTGATCGGATGCCGATTTCTTCTCAGCGAATGAAACGGCTTCGCTTTGACGGAACCTTCCAATCCCAACGCCTTCGCCCCTTCACCGATCCACTCGCCACATCGTTCCTTTTCGCCTTCTGCCCAATAGTCATTCTTGCGCAGATGCTGCGCAAGGTAAGTGGCGCCGTTGCGGATGACTCCGACCGTTATCATGCCAGTCAGAAACAGCAAAAACGTGCTTCAATTCAACGGCGGGCGTATGCCGAAATTACGGTATGGCGCATACCGTAATTTCGGTATGCCGGGACTTTTTCGAAAGCCCGGTGCTACGAAAAGCTGGGTTGGTGGACGATGCGCACCCGCCCTTTAGGGACCCCTAGACGCAATACCCCCTCGACTTCGTGGGGCGTCGGAATTTCAGAAAATCGGGCGTTTTGCAGGGCGGGTGCGCATACCGTAATTTCGGTATGCGCACGCTATCGACCTGACGCAAAGCATCGGGTCTAACGATGCCCGCAACGCTATGATCGCTCTAAAAATCACGCCTCCGACTGTCCTCTTGCGCGAATGGCTTCACCATCCGCAGGCACCTACAATCGGCGCATTCGCGGTCGCAACTTTTGCGGCTGGCTTGGCCGGCTGGCTGATCTTGCGCAACCTGCGCCACAACGAACCGGGCCTCAATTCGCCGTCCGCACTCGGCTTGGCCGTCGTCATTGCGCTCGCCGGTTTTTACGGTGCTCAAGGACTCGCGGAGCCTTGGCGTTGGCCGATTGCGGGCGCTTGCGGGCTGCTGGCCTACAGCCTGTTTTTCTTCGCCGACCGGCATCGGTTCGTCCTCGACCCGCAAGGCCGGGTCGTCGCGGATCGTTGGGAAATCGTCCTGAAATTCGCCCGGTTTTCTTGGACCCGCGACAAGGCGAACCGGCATTTCTTCATCACGGGTGACACCGGCTCGGGCAAGACAACCGGCATGAACGGGCTGCTCACGGACCTCATGCGCCGCAACCCGCAACTCGGCGGCGTGGTCATGGCCAACAAAGGCGATGAATGGTTTTTTCTGGAATGGCTGGCGAAGAAATACGGACGGTCGCACGACCTAATTCG
>JBEKQH010000494.1:0-3071 GCA_049519915.1 Opitutaceae bacterium | reverse complement strand
TCTTGCGCACCCTTGGGACCAAACCTTGGTTTGGCGCAAAACTCTTCGTCCCGCATGTGGACAAGGCCTTCGATGCGACGGGGCGGCTCACCGACGCCGCGCTGGAGGAGCGCCTGCGTACGTTCCTGGCCGGGTTTGTCCGCTTCGCGGCTGACGAGCGGGAATAGACTCCCAAAGCGATCTCACTCTGCGGCTCGCCTGGGACAAACCAATGGACAGGGCCGTTTGTTCGAAATGACAGGAGGGTTGTCGGTGCCATGCGCATCTCGCGTGTCCACGCGAGGCGTCGGGCTTGGGGATAGGTTGTAAATATGCCGATTGCGCGAAACGTTTGTTACAGACCTGTGAAATCCACGGGCCGTTATTGCCAGGAGCCCAGCTATTTTACCGAGTACGCTTATAGAGTATAAATTCACCCTAATACATCGGCCGCGCGTAAAAATTCTATTGTATTAGCGCGCGACTTTTTGCATTTGGCACGAGCTTCAATTAGAACGTGGCTGTTTCCCAGCCATCTCCAAGTCAGATCACAAGCCGTTCCCCTGCGGCTCGTGCAGACAAACTAACTATATACTTGGAGACAATAATGAAGTTCGACAGATCAAACCGTGCGTCACAACAGAGCGTTGTCGGCGCAGCACTCAGAATTCGGCCGGCATTTCTAGGCTTACTGGGCCTTTTTGCGGCCTTCGGCTGTCTGGCCACACCTGCGCGGGCCGATGCCGGCTTGTCCGGTTCCTCCATCGCGGCGGGACGTAGATTATTGAGCGGACATGTGCCCCACGCTGTAACAAGCGGCAAGGCTTCCTCGCTGGGCCGGCTTCCCGCCACGCAGAATCTGAAGCTTGCGATCGGCCTGGCCCTGCGCGACCAGGCCGGGCTCGAAGAGTTCCTGCGCGAGCTCAACGATCCCAGCAGCCCGAACTACCATCAATATCTGACGGTGCAGGAATTCACCGATCAATTTGCCCCGACCGCGGCGGATTACCAGGCCGTGGTCGATTACGCCATCGCCAATGGTCTCACCGTGACCGGCACGTCCAGCAACCGGCTCGTCGTGAATGCCGAGGGTCCGGTGGCCAACATCGAGCAGGCTTTTCAAGTGACCATGGGCAGCTATCAACACCCGACGGAAAATCGGGCCTTTCGCGCGCCCGCCAACGAGCCCACCATCCCGGTTGGCTTGCAGATCTTGCACATCAGCGGCCTGGACAACTTCGCCCTGCCGCATCCGGTGAATATTAACGTCTCTCCGCTGGGCCAGCTCCAGCCGGAAACTTCTTACACCGGCTCAGGGCCCACCGGCCTGTTCATCGGCAACGATTTTCGGGCGGCCTACGCCCCGGGGGTGACTTTGACCGGCTCCGGACAATCCGTGGCGCTGGTGGAGTTTCAGCCCTACGTTCTGGCTGACGTTACGGCCTATTTCAAGCAAGCCGGCCTGCCGCTTAATGTTCCGATCACGAACGTCCTCCTCGACGGAGCGACGGGAGTTTACACCTCGGCCTCAGGCGCCGACGCCGAAGCGGTCTTGGACATCGACATGGCCATCGATATGGCGCCGGGGCTGTCCCAGGTGCTCGTTTACGAAGGCGATCCCAACAACGTCATTCCGATGGATGTCATGAACCGCATCGCCACGGACAATATCGCCAAGCAGATAAGCAGCTCCTGGATGTGGACCTATGACCCGGCTGAGACGCAGGTTTTCATGGAATTCGCCGCGCAAGGGCAAACCTACCTCAACGCTTCCGGCGACGACGGCGCCTACGATATATTCTATGATGGCCAGGTCAGCTATTGTTTTCCGTCAGAGGATCAATATGTAACGGCCGTCGGCGGCACGTCCCTGGCGACCAATGGCGCGGGCGGGCCGTGGCAATCGGAAGTCTGCTGGTCGGTGCTCAGCGGCGGAGGCATCAGCCCCGACAATATGCCCATCCCAAGCTATCAGCAGGGCATCAGCAGCTCATACAACCAGGCATCGACCACGCTGCGCAACGTGCCCGATGTTTCCGCCAATGCCGATCAGAATATGTTCATCGTCTTCACTTCCGACGGCACCACCGTTACCGGATCGATCGGCGGCACCAGCGCGGCCACCCCCATTTGGGCCGGCTTTATCGCCCTGGCCAATCAGCAAGCCGCGAAAAACGGCCTTGGCTCCGTGGGTTTCCTCAATCCCTCCGTCTATGCCATCGGCAAGGGATCGAACTACGCCAAGGATTTTCACGATATCACCGTCGGAAGCAATGTGGACGTCCAGGACGATTTTAACCTGACCAACTATAATGCCGGAACCGGCTACGATCTGGTCACCGGCTGGGGTAGCCCCACCGGCCAGAATTTGATCAATGCGCTTGCGGGCACAGCGGGATCCGCGGTGGACTTCACCCTTTGGTCCGCCCAGGAGAGCATGACTGTGGCATTGGGCAGCACTAACACGGACGCGATCACGGTTAACCCACTGTTTGGTTTTGCTGGCAGTGTCAGCCTGTCGGTGTCGGGCCTGCCTTCGGGGGTGACGGCGTCCTTTTCTCCGTCCAGCACGACAGGAACAAGCACCTTGACATTGTCGGCCGCCACGTCGGCCAAGACTGGGACTTTCGCTCTGACCGTCACCGGAAAGTCGGGCGGTTTGGCCCACACCGTCGCGATCAATCTCATCGTGCCGTCCAAGTCTCCGGACTTCTCATTGACGCTTCCGCAAAATACCATGGCCATTTGGCCGGGCGAGGATGACTCGGAGTCCACCTGGTTTTTCGTTTATGTGAACGATCTTTACGGTTTCACGGGCAATGTGAAACTGTCGCTGTCGGGCCTGCCCAAGGGCGTCACGGTGTCTTACCAGCCGTCCAGTACGGCTACCAGCTTGGTGCCATGGTCTTGCCTATATCTGACGGCAGCCAGCAGTGCCACGCCCGGCACTTATACCGTGACGGTTAACGGTGCGTCCGGCAGTTTGACCCACGCCGTCACCTTCGCGCTTACCATTACTCCGCCGGATTTCTCGTTGGCGTTGATTCCCGGCAGCATAAGCATGACACCGGGGAGCAAGGTGTCGTCCCAGA
>JBEKQH010000493.1:0-2598 GCA_049519915.1 Opitutaceae bacterium | reverse complement strand
GACCGGCGGCCTGACCAACAACGGGTGGGGCCCGAACCAATGGAGTTATGCCGAAATGGCCGAGGAGGTCCTGGTCGATGACGGCGTGCCGAAGGACAGAATCATCCGGGCCGAATCCACGGTCGCCCGAAGCCAGCGCACGTTTGCTTCGGCGGCGGCGGCCTGGCGAACCCTCCGGACCCGGGGCCTGCTGCCCCCGGCCGTTAACCTCTTCACCTTGGGCGCCCATGCGCGGCGGAGCCGCTTGATCTACGCCAAGGCCTTCGGAGATTCAGCCCAAACGCCCTGACCACCGACCGCTCCGGACCCGGTGGCCGATCGCCCACCCGCACTCGATTGAGGGTCGGCTTCCGGCCATAATCCAGGGATTTCATAGACACCGAACATGAAACGACAAAACTGCATGAGAGGAAGCCGGACCATCTGGACGACAGGCCTTCCGCTTAAAAGAGGGCTGCTTGGCCTGCTGGCCGGCGCCCTGACCATGAAGGCGCAATCGGTGATCGCTCCGGTGCCTTCGGCCGCCGCGCCGCCTCCGGAACTCCGGGCTCCCGAGAATACGGGGAACCAGGCGGTCCCGCCGGCCGAAGCCGCCGCGGGAACCCTGCAGGAGACTTCGCCTTTCCAATGGGGGCCGGCCACCTTTTATCCGCATCTTTTTTACCGTTTTCTCTATGGCGACGGGATTCAGGCCAATCCGGGGCAGGAAGTGACCTCCGCCGTGCACCTCCTTTCTCCGGGTATCCTGACGGATATCGGGACCCACTGGACCCTGGATTATACTCCGACCTGGACGCTCTATTCAAACCGACAGCTCCAGAACACGCTGGACCACGCCGTGAATCTGGCGGGGGCGACGTCCTTCCAAGATTGGCTCCTGAAGTTTTCCCAAAGTTATAACTACGCCAACGATCCGTTGATCGCGACCGGTAGCCAGACCACCCAGCAATCCGCTTCGACCGCGTTCACCGCCTCCTACCGATTTGGCAACCGCATGCGGCTGGATTCGACGCTCAGCCAAAACCTCCAATTTACCCAGGGATTTTCCGACAGCCGGGCCTGGGACGATCTCGAACAGTTTCATTATCAGTTTTCGAAATATTTGGACACGTTTGCCGGGCTCGATTTGGGCTACGAGGAACAAAGCAATAGTCCCGACATGGAATCGATCAGTCCGACCCTGGGGATCGCCTGTCACCCCACGGACAAAATCAGCTTGAACGCGAACGCCGGACTCGAAAGCCGGCGGTTCCTTTCCGGCAGCGCGGCGAATGTCACGACCCCGGTTTACGGCGCCTCCCTCGGCTATCAACCGGTGTCGACCACCAAGCTGACGGTCGGCGCGAATCGCGAGGTCGACACCTCCGCCCTGGAGGATCAGATCACCAAGACCACCACGTTAAACGCGGACCTGAACCAACGGCTGCTCCAAAATTTCTATTTGGATGTCAGTTTTGAGCACCAGGCCGTCGACTATGTCTCCTCGGTGGGCAGCCCCGGTTTGGATCGCGAAGACAAGCTTTATACCGTCAACGTAAAACTCAGCACCACGTTCTTCGGCCGGGGAACCATCGCCGTTTTTTTCCAAAACAGCCACAATGCGTCCACCTCCGCCGAATTCGCTTTCACCAGCCATCAAGGGGGCGTGGAAATCGGCTATCGTTACTGAAACGGTTCGGCTCGCGCCGACGCGGTCGGGAAGACAAGCCGGCCGGCCGAAGTCGCGCGCAGAATTCCCTCCCCCTCAACCGACGCCAGAATCGATGAACGAAGACACCGAAGGTCTGGCCGCGGCGCCCGGGCCGAGCCCAACCGGACCCGGGCAGAGACGACGCCTGGGCGGATTCATCCTTGCAACGGTGGCGCTGGTCCTTGCGTTCGTCCGCCCGCTCTATCATCTGGCGCGCTTTGCGCTCTCGAGCGAATTATATTCCCATATCCTGCTCGTCCCCGGCATCAGCCTGTACTTGGTCTGGCTCAAACGCCGGGCCCTGCCGCCCCCCGGACCGCCTGACCGGGCCCAAGCCGCGTTTTTCCTGCTCGCGGGCGTGGCTGCGCTTGGCGGCTACGCGGTCGCCGGGCCTCACGGGACGACCTGGACCCGGGAGGATTCCCTGGCTTGGACGACGCTGTCTTTCTTGCTGTTTTTCGGCGGCGCGGCCGCGTTGTTCCTGGGTCGGCCGCTCGTTCGCGCCCTCTCTTTTCCGCTCGGCTTTCTTGTATTCATTATTCCGATACCTATATTTTTCATGAAGGGGACCGACGATTTTCTCCAGCACGGCTCGGCGGCCGTGGCCTGCGGCCTGTTTAAGGTGGCCGGCACCCCCGTTTTTTACCACGACCTGATTTTTCAGCTGCCCGGGATCAACCTTCGGGTGGCGCCGGAATGCAGCGGCCTCCATTCCACCTTGGCGTTGTTCATGACCAGCCTGCTGGCGGGCGACCTCTTTCTCCAGGCGGGTTGGAAGCGCGCGGTCCTGGCCCTGGCGGTGGTCCTGCTGGGCTTATTGCGGAACGGCCTGCGCATCTTCACGATCGGCGAACTCTGCGTCCAGATCGGCCCCGAGATGATCGATTCATATCTCCACCGGCACGGCG
>JBEKQH010000492.1:0-3252 GCA_049519915.1 Opitutaceae bacterium | reverse complement strand
AAGTGATGCTGACCTTGGCTTCTTCCGCACTCGCTTCGAGCAGGTCAAAAAATTTTTCCTCTTTGCCAAATAATTTTCGGAGGGAGAACATACGGTTGCTTGAGTAGCGATGAAAATAGAAGGTTTGCGAAGCAAATTTTTCGGCCGAACGTCTGCGGGCGAAGGAGGCGAAGGCTGTCCGTGGGCGACCCTTGCTTATCGAGGAAAAATGTCGCCGGCCGGCTCTCGACTAGGCCTGTTATTGGCGCCGAGCGTCTTCGAGCAGTACCACGCGTGCTCCATCCGGATCGAGACAACTGATTTCCTGTTTGTTTTCGACGATAGGCGGAGGAAAACGGCATTCTTTTGCGCGTTGGGTCAGAGTTAGGGTCGCCTCGGCTGCGTCGGGCACCTCAAGGCAGAATTGCGCAACGGCGCGCGGGGGCTCGGCTCCCAACTTCTTTTCGTAGGTTTGCAGGTCGAAATAATCGGTTCCATCCGGCACCCGGAGGCGGATGGCACTCGGCGCTCCGCCCGCGCGGCCGTCCTGCCGGATTTCCTTGAACCCAAGAATATCGTGGTAGAAGTGCAACGACAATCCCTCATTAGCGACGGCAATTGTGGCGGAGAGCAGATGTTTTGAAATCCGGGTCGTTGCCAGGCCTTCTCCTTGGTGTTTTAGCAACTGGCCCTCCGGCTCGAACTGTGTAAATTCAATGGCGTGGCCATCGGGATCTCTCACGGTTAGGATCAGGTCGCCGATCCGGGCCCGCTGCACGGGGCCGACTCCAACCCCTCGGATGGCAAGATAATCGCGCAAGCCTGCGACATTGTCGGTTTCAAGGCCAAGATGGTCGAGATTGTCGCCATTGGGTAAAATCTTCGACGCATTCGGAAAAAGATAAATCACTTGGCGTTCGTTTACCTTCATGACTACGAGCTGGAGAGAGCCGTCCGGGTGGTTAAGCCCATACGGCTCGTCGAATCCCAGGTAGGTTTTGTAGAAGGCCCGCGATTTCCCGATATCGCGGACCCAAAAGCCGACATGGTAAAGCGAGTAGATATGAAAATTTCGACCGACTCCATCCGCTGGAAGGCGGTTTGCGGAAAGGCAGAAGGTCAATAAAACAAAACTGAAACGAAGATGGATCATAGCAGGAAATATGGGTGAGGGGCTGTCAGTCGCCGGTCATGGGCCGTCGTTGACGGCCGATGGTCGCGAGTTGTGGACGTGGGTGCCGGTTCGTGAGCTGTTGGGTTCCGGTAGTTCTTTGTTGGCTGATAATGGCTCGATGTTCCGCGCGTTGCGTTCTTCACCTGGAGCGCGTGCCGTGCATTCCCATGCTATGAGCGCGCGTTTGCGAACGGGCCCCCACCGGTAATGGCCAATGACGCCCGTTTCGCGAATGACGCGGTGACAGGGAATTAGATAGGCCAGAGCATTTTGACCGACGGCTGATCCGACGGCCCGGGCGGCTGAAGGTTGGTTCAAGATCGTCGCCAAGTGGCTGTAGCTGACGAGGGTCCCGTGAGGAATTCCTAACAAGGCGCGCCAGACGCGCACCTGAAATGCGGAGCCTCGGACCAGCGCCTGCAGGGGAGGGCGAGAGCGCGTCTTGCCGTCCCTCTCAAAAATGCGGGTGCTGAGCCGCTGGGCGATCGAATCATCCCGATGTAGATGCGCTGCGGGCCAGTCGTTCTTCAGGACGGCCACGGCTTGGTCTAGATCTCCAGAATCGACGAACGATAAATGGCAGATTCCTCGAGGGCTTTCGCCGGCCATGCAGGTTCCGAATGGACTGTTTGCGAACCCAAACCGGATGGTCCACCCTTGGCCGCCGGACTTAAGTTCGCCGGGAGAGGCTGCCTCCATATTTACGCAGAGATCGTGCAGACGGCCAGGACCGGAAAGACCCGTGTCCAGGGACGTCTGCAGGATGCTTGCCCCCTTTTGCAACAGTTCCCTGGCGTGGACTTGGGTTAGGCATTGGAGAAAATCTTTCGGGGTGATTCCCGCCCAAGTGGTGAATAAGCGATGGAAATGGAATGGGCTTAACCCGATGTGCTTGGACAAAGTGGATAGGTCCGGCTGAGCTATGTGGCATTCGTCCAAATATCGGATGACGTGGGCAACTCTCTCATAATCGCTCATACTAGGATCATAGCACAAAGGCCGGTGGCGCACACCCGGTTCTTGCGGCTATTTTTATTGGACAGAACAACGGAGATAGGGACAGGCAAGAAAAGGTGAAGGGCGGTCAGGAAATCACGCTATGATGAGGGGATGAGACATCGACGGATCAAAGTGCCACCGGAGGAGAGTCGAGCGGATTACCATTGCATGAGCCGGACAGTGAATGGGGAGAGGCTTTTCAAGCCAGTGGACCGGGAGGTGCTCCGGAAGCAGCTCTGGCTAGTGGCCGACTACTGCGGTTTGCAGGTGCTGACCTATGCCATCCTCTCCAATCATTTTCATGTGCTGGTACGGGTGCCGCAGAAGCAGGTGCCTAACGATGCCGAACTGTTGCGCCGCTACGAGCGGATGTATCCCCAACCGACCAAGTATCAGACCGAACGGCTTGAAGTCATAAAACAACAACTAGAAACCGGCGGTCCTGAAGCTGAGTTATGGCGTCAACGGCAGCTAAGGCTCATGGGCGATGTCTCTGCGTATATGCAGCTGGTGAAGCAACGCTTCTGCATCTGGTTTAACCACAGCCACCATCGGTATGGCACCCTGTGGTCAGAACGCTTTAAAAGCGTCTTGGTGGAATCAGGCCGGGTCTTGCAGGTCCTATCCGCTTACATTGATCTGAACTGTGTGCGGGCCGGACTGGCTATCGATCCTAAAGATTACCGATTCTGTGGTTATGCCGAAGCGGTGGCCGGAGAGAAAGCCGCGCAAAGCGGGTTAGGGGCGGTCTTGGAGAGCCCACACTGGACAGAAACCCAAGCCATCTACCGGCAGATCCTTTTTGCGGTTGGAGCGGAGGCCAAGGACCAAGGAGCTAGTCTGTCCGCAGAGGCTTTGGCTCAGGTCGTGAAAGCCGAAGGCCGTTTGCCTTTGGCCACGGTCCTGCGTTGCCGCATACGTTATTTTAGCGATGGCGCAGTTCTGGGCAGCCAGGCCTTTGTGGAGAAACAACTCGCCGTTTACCGCGCCCATACCGGCCTTCGCCTGCAATTAGCCCCACACCCCTTGCCCACAATCACCGATTGGGGAGATATTGCTAGCCTGCGCGGGCTCCGTAAAGCCGTTTTCGGATAGGAACA
>JBEKQH010000491.1:0-3126 GCA_049519915.1 Opitutaceae bacterium | reverse complement strand
CGAACGTCTTGATCCGCACATTGGTCACACGCAGATTTTGGAAGGGATAATTGTTCCAATTACAATTCAGCACATAGCCATAAGTCCCGAAGCTGTTAGGATCCAGGTTGCCGTTGGCGTCCAGCGTCATATCCCGGATCTCTGCATCGGAAGCGTATTGCTCATTGGCTCCGGCCGCGAACAAGCCGGTCGACGGACCGGATGGCGATTCCCGGGGAGCGACGCCGAAGACCGGATTGCATTGGAGTATCGTCAGGTCCTTCCCATCGCCGCGATAGCGGAGCTGCCGATAAACGCCGAGTCCTTGACTCATGCTATAGGTGCCGGCGGGAAAGTATAGGGTGGGATGGGCCTCCGGATGTGCCTGAATATAACTTACCGCATCCAGATATGCCCGCAGGATGGCACCTGAATCGTCCGTTATGCCATCCCCCACTGCGTTGTAAGGAGAGGCCTTGACATTGAAGTTGGCGGGAGCAGAGGCGTTGGGATTGAAGACGCCATTGGTGTCGCTGTCCCAAGTAAAGGGAGCGGCCACCGTGAGGGTAAGCGGGTGTAGCGGATCCAGGCCATTGCTCCAGCCATAGTTTCCACCGTGGCCGTTATGAATCCAAACTTCATAGGTTCCGGAGGCAATCGCGCCAGGCACCGTGAATTGGACGCGATAGGGATTCACCGAGGTGACCGTCGCCCATTGGCCGGAACCGCCTGCAGCCTGGAGGTAAACCCACGACGCGACCGTTCCATTGCTGTGCGCAAGGTTGCGTCCGTAGACCGAAACGGTATCTCCGGGGCTTGCTGCGCATTGAAGCGATACGGGGTCCACTCGAGGTCCTGAAAGCCACCACGCATCCGTGCGGTTCACCGCCACAGGAACGCCATAGCCGGCGGAGTTTCCCGGCCACACGAAATAAGTGGACCAAGCTGGCAGGCCGGCCGGCAGGTTGACGGCGGCCTTCATCCCGTCTAGCCGCAGGATTGACGCCGGCGCTTGGACAGCGTCTCCGCCGCCCGTTTGCCCATAAACCAGGAATTGGGTGTCTTTTCCCTGACCGGTCCCGGTCAAGTTGGAGAAAGCGTCGCCGGTCATAATCAAACTGTCATCGGAAGCCCCGGTGCGGGTCCATTCTGCGATAGTGGGCGTGCCGAAGCCCGCTGGCTGGGAAGAGACCGGGGGAGTGAATACATCCCAACCGCCCGGAATAGTCGTGGGTGCCGGATTTGGTTGAGGATCATTCAACATGTCGGGCAGAGGCGGCTGAGGCTGGCCGAGTGCATTTGTCAAATTGAGGTTGACGGAGAGTGTTACGGTCTGGCTTACGGTAAGGACGGTGGCCACGAGCACGTCGGGGGCGAACGAATTGAAGTTTATATAAGCCGATGCAACGCCGGAGGAATCGGTCTGCACATTGACTTGGGTCCCGCCCTGGCCGCCCTCGGTCGCCGAAATGAGACTCGCGCCGGTTGTTACCGCCAGAGCGACAGGCGCGTTAACCAGCGGGGTGCCATCGGACGCGCGCGTGACTTTTATTTGGACGAGTCCTTCCGGGCCGGGCATGCCGCTCGGGTCGACCAGCGAGGTGAGCACCGGCTGCATTCCACCAAAAAAGTCGACGACTGCACTGCTGTTGACCAGGGTGGGATCGGCGCCTTCGACGTATTCCTCGATATCGGTCAGGCCGTCGCTATTGGTGTCGCCAAGGCCATTGTGGCTGACAGAGCCAAAGTATTTTATCTCCCATGCGTCGCTCATGCCGTTCTGGGTGCTGTCGTCGGCCCAGGGAATCAGGCGGATAGCGGCTTCCGCCGGCACGGGAAGCGAAAGGTCGAATAAACCTCTGGCGCCCCAGCCTTTGACGGTTCCTTCGGCCGTCACCTCCAGATTGTAACCGTTTCCTTCTACGATCGCGGTCGCGGTCTCTCCCTCCAGGTTGCCGACTTTCACCGCCTCCGACTGATCGGTTGTCGTTCCGTCGCCCAACTGGCCGGAATCATTTGCTCCCCACGCCCAGACCGTTCCGTCGTTTTTCAAAACCAGATTGCCTGTCTCTCCACTGGCGAGGGCCTTCGCTCCCGTTAACCCGCTTTGGACTTGGGTTGGGCTCGTCGGGTTAAAAGTCTCGGACGGCCAATATTGGATGCCCCATTCCCAGATCGTTCCATCATTCTTTAACGCCAGGCTATTGAAGGATCTTGTGGAAATAGCGACCACATTGCTCAGGCTGCTCACTTGCCATGGCGTGGTGTGGTCCACAAGGGTTGGGTCGCCCAATTCGCCATCGCCGTTGTAGCCCCAAGCCCACACATTTCCCTGATTGTCCAAAGCCAGGCTAAAATCGTCTCCCACAGAGATAGCCTTGATCGCGGTCAATCCAACCACCTGGGTCGGCGTCGGCCAAGCCGCCGAAGAGCCATCTTGATAATTTATGGTCCCAAAGATCCAGACGGTTCCGTCGCTCTTCAGAGCCAAGCTGTGATGGTCGCTGGCCGCAATCGCTATGACATTTGTCAGTCCGCTTATTTTTTCGGGCGCCAGCTTGTTTGTCATCGACCCGTCACCCAGCTCGAAACCACCGTTATAGCCCCAAGCCCATACGTTTCCTTGGTTGTCCAAGGCGACGCTGAAAAGTCCGGCGTCTCCTGTTGAAACAGCGACCACGCCGGTCGGACCGAAGATTTGGTCCGGTGCAAGGTGAAATGCTGCCGTCCCATCACCCAATTGTCCATAGGAGTTATCTCCCCACCCCCACACTTGGCCGTGGCCATCCACCGCCAGGCAGCTGTTGAATCCGGCCGAAACCGTGGTAATGTCATGCAAGGCGTTCATCCGCACGGGCGTCGACTGGTTTCCTGACGTTGACGCTCCATTGCCAAAATTGCCGAAGGAATCGTCGCCCCAACTCCAGAGGGTTCCGTCGCTCTTCAAAACCGTGCAAAAATTAGCTTCTGCCGCCACAGCCAGCACACTGTTTGGATTCGGCAATCGCGCCGGCGCTGCCCGATCGGTTCTTGTTCCATCGCCCAATTGTCCGGAGCCATTGGCACCCCAAGTCCATGCATGCCCTTGGGCGTCGACCGCCAGGCTGTTAGACGGTCCAGCCACCGCCGCCGCGACATCGATCCCGC
>JBEKQH010000490.1:0-2791 GCA_049519915.1 Opitutaceae bacterium | reverse complement strand
CCAACTGACCTGCAAACGCATCCAATGCGACGAGGTCTGGTCATTTGTCGGTGCAAAAGAAAAGAACACGACCGAGGAGACGAAGGCTAAGGGTTGGGGTGATTGCTGGACATGGACAGCGTTGGACGCGGAAACGAAGCTTATCCCCTGTTGGTATGTCGGCACGCGGGACGCTGGCGCGGCGTATCACTTCATGCACGACTTGGCGGCACGGCTAGCAAACCGGGTGCAGCTTACCACAGACGGCCATCGTCCTTACCTCACGGCGGTTCAAGACGCCTTTGGCGATCAAATCGACTATGCCATGCTCGTGAAGATTTACGGTAAAGGCCAAAAAACGGAAGCGCGCTACTCTCCCGCTCAATGCATGGGCACCCGCAGGGCCATCATTAGCGGCACGCCAGATCATGCGCACATTTCCACAAGCCTCGTGGAGCGGTCGAATCTGAGCCTGCGCATGGGAAGCCGCCGTTTTACCCGCCTCACAAACGCTTTTTCCAAAAAGGTTGAGAGTCACGAGCACATGCTCGCGCTGTTTTTCATGTATTACAATTTTTGCTGCATCCATCAGACTTTGCGCGTCACACCTGCAATGCAGTCCGGGATTTCTGACCACGTTTGGGAGCTTGCAGAAATAATCAATTTGCTGAATTATGAAAATGAAATGGCAGCGTAAAAACGACAAAACCGCAGAATTTCTTCTGCGGTTCTCGTGAGGCTGTTTAGGGCCTCAATGCCTTTCGGCATAAAGTGCACCAAACCTCACACATTTTTTAGAAAAAACAAGAGAAATGTCACAACCCGTTGATATTCAACACAAGAAAAGACGGGTCTTTTTCTACGTGGATGGGTTTAACCTGTATTATCGGATGTTGCAGAAAAAACCCGAATTGAAATGGCTGTGTTTAAAAACCCTAGCCCAAAAATTCATGTTCCCTCGGGACAATGTTGAAAAAATAAAATTTTTCACAGCCAAGGTCGATCCACAATTCACGACGTCGTCTAAACAAAAGAGGCAAATTAATTATTGGGATGCCTTAAAGAGCACCGGGGTAGATATTATTGAAGGAGTAATGGAACAAAAAATCAGGGCGTGTGAATTACCAAATTCTCACGAATGCCCCAAAAGGGCGACGTTTTTTGCGTGGGCCGAAAAAATGACTGACGTTAATTTAGCCCTGCATGTTTACCGGGACTTTATGGATGAAAAACCGGACGTTATCTGTGTTATTTCAGCGGAC
The DNA here is from genome assembly GCA_049519915.1 of Opitutaceae bacterium. Lineage (GTDB taxonomy): Bacteria > Verrucomicrobiota > Verrucomicrobiia > Opitutales > Opitutaceae > DASRHD01. Next base: position 1,550 of record JBEKQH010000490.1, on the reverse strand, counting down.
ATGGACATTATGCCAGCCTTAAAAATGGTTAGGGACACGAAAATTCCCGTGCTGATTTACACATATCTCCCGTCGCAGGATGAAGACCTATTGCGGAGCCGCCTTCCGCAAAACTATCAAGTTGCCATGACGAGGAGGCTAAGTGAAAGCCATATTACTCAATCTCAGTTTCCTGACAAAGTTGAGATTGCTCCGTCAGAATGGCGGGAACGACCATCTAGTTGGGCTCCTAAAATGAGTGCTTGGCCGAGAGCCTAAGCCCCCATAATTTCAAACTGATACACTACCTTGGCTGGGGCAGTGTATCAGTTTGGATCGGCAGTCTCTTGTTTGTCCAGCAGAGCAATCGCTTCCGATGACCCAACTACCAATGACCAATGACTAACTACCCGTTTCCGTTCAATTCGTCGCCGGATCTTCGGGTTCGCCGGCGAGCAGTTTCCACTCGGGGCCCATGCCGCCAAGGACGGTGCGCCAAAGTTCAACACCCTGAGCTTGTTGCAACAGATCGCCCGAGACGGGTGTGACGATCCAGGTATTGTGCTTCAGCTCGTTCTCAAGCTGGCCGCCCGACCAGCCGGAATACCCGAGAAAGGCGCGGAGTTGCAGGCCTTCGTCGGACCGCAGTTGTTCGGCTTTCACCGGTTCGATGCCGAAGTAAAGTTTGAAGCCATCGGGCCTAAATTGCCACGCGGCGAGCAGCAATTGGCCGGTCTTGACCGGGCCGCCTTTGAAAACCGGCACATCGCTCAACGCCCCGAGCGCAAATTCGCCGTTCAATTCGCCGAGATGCTTGCCAAGCGGGCGATTGAGCACCACGCCCATCGCGCCGGCGCTGTCGTGGGCCGACATCAGCACCACCGTGCGGCCGAAATTCGGGTCGCGCATGCCCGGGTGCGCCAGCAGAAGCTGGCCCGCCAGGCTTTCCTTGGTGCTTTGACGGCTTTCACGCATGACACCCACTCTTAGCCGCGGCCACGCAATCGAACCGCGAATAAACGCGAAGGGACACGAATAAAGAAAGGGCCGGGAAAAACCGCCCAAGCGACCGACCCAACAGCGGCCGGAAAGCAGGGATCAAACGTCAGCCCGTCTGCTCTTTTATTTGCGTTCATTCGCGTCCTTCCGCGGTTTCCCAATGAATTGTTACGGCTTAAAGCTTCGTGATCTTCACGCCCGCGTCGGCCAGGAGCGGCGCAACGAGCGGGTCGTTGTGGTAATCGCTGCGATACCTTATTTCCGAAATGCCCGCCGAGGCGAGAATCTTCGCGCAGTTAATGCAAGGACGATGCGTGATGTAAACCACGCATCCTTCGATCGAACTGCCGCGCCGCGCCGCGTCCGCCACCGCGTTTTGCTCCGCGTGCACGGTCGCCTGTTCGTGGCCTTCGCGCACGCGCGACACATGCGGCGTGCCCGGGAGAAAGCCGTTGTAACCCGCGGCCACCAGACGGTTCTTGCGCGCGCCGCCGCTCACGATCACGCAGCCCACGTGCAGCCGCTCGCACGGACTGCGGGTGGCCAGCAACACCGCCGTCGCCATGAAATAC
>JBEKQH010000489.1:0-3174 GCA_049519915.1 Opitutaceae bacterium | reverse complement strand
GTAACTTCTACGGCACGACCGATAGCGGTGGCTCCTCAACGGCCGGTGACGGCGTGATCTTTCAACTAACGGTGCCGCCCGCGGTTGCGACACTGGGCTTTAGTCCGGCGCCTGGCCCTTATTGGAGCGCGCAGTCGGTGGCAATTACCTCGCCCCTGAGCGGTGCTTCGATCGCCTATACCACAGACGGCAGCACGCCGACCGAAAGCGGTGGCACCGTTACCCATGGCACCTCGATGTCCAACGGTGGATCGGTTGCCGTCGGGTCCACCATGACGCTCAACGCCATCGCTTTCGTGGCAGGTTCCGCCAGCGGCCCGGTCATCAGCGGCGTTTACACGATCAATCTTCCGCCGGTGACCGCGCCGGTGTTCAGCCCCGCTCCCGGCGCTTATACGAGCGCCGAGACGGTAACCATAACGTCAGCAGTCGGCGGCGCCTCAATCGCCTATACCACGGACGGCAGTACGCCGACCGAAAGCGGCGGCACGGTCACCCACGGCATCTTGCTTTCCAACGGTGCGACTGTTTCTCTAAGCACGACGACGACACTCAACGCTATCGGTTTCGCTAGCGGCTACACCGACAGCTCTTTGACGAGCGGTAATTATACCTTCCCTCCGGTCGCAGCGAGTCGGTCAGCACTGGTCGCGGAAAACGAGCCCATGGCGATCACGCTTGCGGCCACGCAGGCAAACAACGATCCGCTGGTTTTCACCGTCACCGGGCAACCCGCGCAGGGAACTTTGAGTGGGACGGCGCCAAATCTGACTTATACCCCTGCGGTCAACTATGTCGGAACAGACAGCTTTACGTTCACCGTGAATGACAATGGGTTGGTTTCCAACACCGCAACCGTTTCGATCACGGTTGAACCGCAGGCCGCCGCGCCGGTCTTCAGCTCGCTGGCCGGCGCTTATACCAGCGTTCAGACGGTGACGATCACTTCGGCCACCGGCGGCGCGACCATTTGCTATACGACCGACGGCAGCACGCCGACTGAAACCAATGGCACGATTTACACCGGCCCGGTCAGCATCGGTGTTCCCACCACGCTTCAGGCCATTGCCTACGAGGTTGGCTTCGTCGATAGTCCGGTCACTGGCGACGCCTATACGATCAATCTTCCCTCAACGTCCGCGCCTGTCTTTAGTCCTCCCGCTGGCACCTACACGAGCGTGCAATCGGTGACGATCACCAGCGCGACCCCTGGCGCCATCATTCACTACACGACGGACGGCACCACCCCCACCGAAACTCGCGGCACGCTTTATTCGGCTCCCGTGAGCGTCAACGTGGCCACGACGCTCCAAGCCATGGCCTATAAGGCCAGCTACCTCGACAGCTCGATGACCAGCGGCTCCTATACGCTCAATCTGCCTCCCGCTGCCGCGCCGGTCTTCAGTCCCGTTGCCGGCACTTTTTCAAGCGCGCAGACGGTGACAATCACTTCGGGTACGACCGGCGCCACGATCCGCTACACGATCGACGGCAGTGCCCCCACTGAAACCAATGGCACGCTTTATTCGGGCCCGGTGACCATCAACAGCACGGCGGTGCTTCATGCCATCGCTTATAAGGTGGGTTTTGCCGATAGCCCGATAACCGGCGGTCTCTATACGATCATTTCTTCATCATCTGCCACATTGAATGTGCTCTACAATTTTAATACAGTTAACGACGCCGGATGGATAAAATCTTATTCAGCTCTGGTCCAGGGCAGCGACGGCAATTTTTATGGTACAACAGTTGGCTTAGGCACCGCCAACGCCGGTTCTGTCTATAAGATAACGTCGGCGGGCGTTCTTACTACTTTGGTTTCGTTCACCGGCGCCAATGGCGCGAATCCTGACGGCGCATTGGTCTTGGGCACCGACGGCAATTTCTATGGCACCACCGAAGTTGGAGGTACCAACAGTGACGGCACCGTCTTTAAGATATCTCCTGCTGGCACCTTGACGACCTTGGCTTCGTTTAATGGTACGAATGGAGCCAATCCCGCGGCTGCTTTGGTGGAGGGCAGCGACGGTAACTTTTATGGTACGACGTCCACCAATGAGACGGTTTTTCAGACGACCCCCACGGGTCTCCTGACCACCCTGTTCACAGCGACCAATGAAGTTAATCCATCTAGCCTGGTGCAAGGCACCGACGGTAACTTTTATGGCACGACGGTTAGCGGAGGAAGTGGTGCTGGCACGGTCTTTAAGCTGACTCCCGCGGGTGTGATGACCACGTTGGTGTCTTTTAACGGAACGAATGGGCAATCACCCCAGGCGGCATTGGTCCTGGGTCGCGACGGCAACTTTTATGGCACGACGGAGTCCGGGGGCGGCGACAATGCCGGTACCGTCTTTAGAATGACACCGGCGGGCGTAATGACCACCCTGGTCTCATTTAACGGTACCAATGGGGCCACTCCTTGGGCCGCCTTGGTCCAGGGCAGCGACGGCAACTTTTATGGCACGACGGCCTCTGGTGGCAGCTCTAATGACGGTGTCATTTTTCAATTCGTTCTTCCGCCTACGGTCGCCGCGCCGGTCTTTAGTCCAGCCGCCGGCACTTATTCCAGCGCGCAGACGGTGACCGTGACTTCAGCGACCAATGGGGCCTCGGTTGCCTACACCACCGACGGCAGTACCCCCGCCGAAAGCGGCGGAACCGTCACGCATGGCTCACTTCTATCCAACGGTGGATCCGTTGCCGTTGGCGGCACCTCAACTCTCGTCGCTCTTGCTTTCAAGACCGGCCTGGCCGACAGCGCCGTTGTCACCAGCGTCTACAGCCTTAACCTTCCGGGCGTGGTTTCCGCGCCAACCTTCAACCCCGCGCCGGGCACTTATCCCACGACCCAGACGGTGACGATCACCTCAGTCACCAGCGGCGCCTCCATCGCCTATACCACGGACGGCAGCATGCCAACCGTTAGCGGTGGTATCGTCACGCACGGCACATTGTATTCAAGCGCCGTTTCCGTTGGAAACAACGAGACGATCAAAGCGATCGCTTTCGAAAACGGCCTGGCCAATAGCACGGTTGCCGCGGGCGCCTATGCCATCCAGGCCGCCGTGCCGACTTTTGGCACTTATTCCGGCAACGTGGTGGTGACGACAATCTTCTCCAGCACCAGCGGCGCCTCCATTGCCTATACTACAGACGGCAGCACACCGACCG
>JBEKQH010000488.1:0-4534 GCA_049519915.1 Opitutaceae bacterium | reverse complement strand
CGGCTTGCTTCGGGAATGGTTTCCGAATTGGGCGAGGTGTACGAGGGACCGAAAGATACCAAGCTTGCGCCGTTCATGGATCGGCAGTGGCGCAGCCATGACAATGACGGAGACCAGGACTTTCTGGGCGGCCTGGCCTATGGCATGGCCCTTTGCAGTGCTTCGAGCAGCATCGATCTGTTGATGCAGGCGGCAGTGGCTCCGGTCGGGCAAGATGATGCGCGAAGACAGGTGGCGCGCGGGGCCCTGCGCAACGTCCAACGCCTTTACCCGCCAGCGTTTCCTCCGCTGGCCGCGCGCTTGTCGGCCGATGATCCAACCAGTGACGCGAGCCTGTTCGCCTGCTCCGTGCTTTTCCGGCTGGAGGAGTACCAGCCCCTGGTGGAATGGATGGAGCGGGCCAGCGACGCCGCGGCGCCGATCGCCCGGGAACTCGCCCGGCGCAGTCCGGCGCCACTATATTGGCAGCTGGCGTTGCAGCAGGAGGCGACTTTTCGCAGCGAAAAGGTCCGCGAAGCGATTCGCGCTGCGCTCAATGAGCCCTGGACCGGCAACGTTTACGAACGCATGGCTTACCCCGTGCTGCCGGATAGCTATCTGCCGATTGACACCTCGGGAAAAGTGGAAATAAAACTGCAAGGAGTCTCGGAATTGAATGGGCAGCGGCAATTCACCTTTTTCATCCCTGAGACCGGTGCCACCGAGCGGGTGAGCCTGGGGGGGCCTTTCCTGGACTGGAAAGTCGATTCGTTTCGCGAAAAAGACGGCGTGCTCGTCCTCACGAAAGATGACGGTGAAGAAGAACTCGATCTCACCGTTGGAAAGGCCGCAGGGGTTTACCCGCCGGACAGGCGTTCACCGACGACACGACGATGGCTGACGAAGATAAAGGCCTCGGAAAGAAAAAGCATCCTGGAGCAATTTGTGAAGCAACCCCTGCCGGCCATTCTCCAGGCGGGAATCGATGCCGATCGCGTTGAACACAACGCAAGGAAGCACCAGGTCATCTTCGCGGATGTGTTGCCGGCGGCCATGAAAGAACAACCGCCCAGCCCGCCTTTCCTGGAGCAACTCAAGGCGTCAATCAATAACAAGGACAATGACCCGTTGGACCGCGCCTTGTTGATCCGCGCGCTCGGCGCAGCCCGGACGGACGCGGCGGCGGCCTTGCTGCTGGATCTCGCCGAAAGCACGCGCTCGGGCGAGCCGGGGCTTCACAATGAGGTGGCGTGCGCGATCGCCTGGCTGGGCCAGGCCCATGAAAAGTTTGCGCCAATTTTAGAGCAGCAATGGCGCAGTCCGGCCAACGATCATGATCGCGCCATGCTGCTCAACATGGCCAGCGGCCTGGCCATGACCCACCTGCCGAGCGAAATAGAATTGCTGCAGGAAGCGGCGCTGGCTCCGGCCGGCAAGGATGACGGGCGAAAAGAGGCCGCCAGCATGACCTTGAATGAGATCAGCATCCCCATCCGTCATGCTGCGCTCCCCGTTGCCAACCGGCCATCCGTCGCCACGCAGAAACCGATGACGCAGGAAACGCCCGGGTCGTCAGATCAAGCCGGCAAAAACCAGGCATTCTTGCTGTTAAATTCCGTTCTATTTATTGTCGTCGGATTGTTCTTTTGGCGTGCGTTTTCTCGACGATGGTAACGGGGATATATCAAAAGGGCCTTGGGAGATATTTTTGGGACAGGCTGAAAAAACTTCGTCATAACCGGTGGATCGAGCAGCCTGGGTCTGATACGGCAAGCGCGGCAAGTTCGATATTACAGTATACCCACTAGCGTTGTGTCCCACAAATAACTTTAAAAATTCGTTCAAGTCTCCATATGAAAAAGCTATTGTTCATCGCCAGTATTTTTATCGGAATCCTGATGGCAAAAGCGGCCGATTACAGGCACAGTGTTACCATTGGCGGCGAGCATCTAACCAATATAACAGCAGTAGTGAAACTCAGCCCCACGACGGTCATTTTTAGGAGTGACGGACGGTTGATGCAGGTTGAAATCAAAGCATTGCCGAAGCAATTCCTTGACGCCTGGAATATTTCAACCGTGGAAACACCTCCGGCGAAAGAGGTGGAGGCGGCCCCGGTCGGATCGGATCTTAATTATGGACAAAATCACACGACCACCCTGCCGAACGCGGTGACGCTGGACTTGGTTTGGATTTCTCCCGGCACATTCACGATGGGCTCGCCCCCTTCGGAAGGCGGCAGATACGATGAGCAGCCGGCGCATACGGTGACGATCAGCAAGGGATTTTGGCTGGGAAAAACCCCGGTCACGCAAGGGCAATACCAGGCTTTGACGGGCAACAATCCGAGTCACTTTCCGAACGCTGGGACGGACGCGCCGGTGGAGCAGGTGTCCTGGGGTGAGGCGATGAAATTTTGCCGGAAGCTGACGGAACGCGAGCGCGCCGCCGGGCACCTGCCGGAAGGCTATGCTTACATGCTGCCGACCGAAGCGCAGCGGGAATACGCCTGCCGGGCGGGGACGACTGAAGCTCGGTACGGCGACGTGGATGACATTGCGTGGTATGATGGCAACAGCGGCAATAGCACGCAACCGGTCGCACAGAAACAGCCCAATGCCTGGGGACTTTATGATATGTGCGGCAATGTGTCGGAATGGTGTTCGGACTGGTACGGCGCTTACCCCGACGGAAGGGTGAGTGATCCGGTCGGTGCCTCTTCGGGCGAATACCGCGTCTTTCGCGGCGGCGGATGGGATGACCCTGCGGACGTCTGCCGCTCCGCCAGCCGTTCCTATAATTTGCCTGGCTCCCGCTTCCTTTTCCTCGGCTTCCGCCTGGCCGTCAGTTCTGTCGCGTTGGACAAGGAAGCACTCGCATCGGGCAAGCCGGCCGATGCTCGGCCAAGCGGCCGGCCCGTGAGCAACGTTGCGCCGCCGGCCGGTGCGGGTGCTGCCGACAAAGTGGATTATACGGCGCTGCTGGACTTGGTGCACCAGGCGCAGCAGACCACGGATTTCGTCCAGCAAAAGTCGTTGCTCAAGCAATTCATGTCCGCGCGCAGTTCATTTCTCGGGCGACACCCGGACCAAACCAGGCTTTGGGAGGTAAACGCGGCTTCCGCCCTGGGCCTGGATGACATAGCCGCAGGGTTCAAGGCCGGGCAGAAGTTGTTGGCGGCTGGTGCGGCCGACAGCGACGACCCGGATCTGCAACAGCTGATGGCGCAGCTCAAAAACAAAGGCTGGCTGGATGAGCAATCCTCAAAAAAAGCGATTGAGGCCAGGATGGAAGCCCTTGATTACACCGAGGGGCAGAATCACACCGTAACGCTGCCCAAAGCCGTGACCCTGGATTTAGTTTGGATTGCTCCCGGCACATTCACGATGGGCTCGCCAGCTTCTGAACCCGACCGCCACAAAGACGAAGGGCCACAGACAGTCGTCACGATCAGCAGGGGATTCTGGCTGGGGAAAACCCCGGTCACGCAAGGGCAATATCGGGCGATCATGGGCAATAATCCAAGTAACTTCAGCAACAATGGGAAAGACACGGCGGTGGAGACGGTGTCCTGGAAGGATGCGATGGCCTTTTGCCAGAAGCTGACGGAGTGCGAGCGTGCGGCTGGGCACCTGCTGGCAGGCTATGCTTACACGCTGCCGACCGAAGCGCAGTGGGAATACGCCTGCCGGGCGGGGACAACTGAAGCGCAGTATGGCAACTTGGATGATATCGCGTGGTATGAGAACAACAGTTTCAACAACCCGCATCCGGTCGCAAAGAAACAGCCCAATGCCTGGGGATTATACGATATGCTCGGCAACGTGTGCCAATGGTGTTCGGACGGATATCACTCTGCTTACCAAGGTGGAAAGGTGACGGATCCTGCGGGTGTAGCTTCGGGCAATATTACGTCCAGCCGCGTTTATCGCGGCGGACGTTTTAACCTCCCCGCGAGCTACTGCCGTTCTGCCATTCGCTGGAATGCGCCGTCTAGCTACAGCAACTGGAGCCTCGGGTTCCGCTTTGCCCTCAGTCCTGTCCTGTTGGACAAAGCCGCCGCGTTGGCCATGCCGGCCGGCGTCGCTGCGCCGGGCGGCATCCAACCCGCGAGCAGCGTTGCCCAGCCTGCAGCGACTGCATCGTCCGCCCAGCTCACCGGCATGGACAGGATCGATTATAACGCCCTGATTCGGCGGGCTCGGGAAGCCCAAAAGACGACGGATTTGGACCAACAAAATACGTTGTTTAAACAATTCATGGATGAAAGCCGTGTGTTCCTGCAGAAGCATCCGCAGCAGACGCTGATCTGGCAGCTCAGAGCAGCATCGGCATTGAGCTTGGATGATATTACGGCCGGATTCGAAGCCGGGCAAAAACTTTTGGCCGCCGGCGCGGCGGACAGCAATGACCCGGACCTGCGACCGTTGATGGCCCAACTGAAAAACAAAGGCTGGCTGGATGAGCAAACCGTAAAGGCAACGATTGCAGCCAGGATTGAGGCCAAGAGGGAAGCCCTCAATTATACCGAGGGAAAGAATCACACCGTCGCCCT
>JBEKQH010000487.1:0-3864 GCA_049519915.1 Opitutaceae bacterium | reverse complement strand
CAAACCGGCCGCCACGATAAGCGCGCCGGAATCAAGACTGACGAGCGACAGATCGATTCCGTGAAACAAGAGGACCTGGCTGCTGGTATAGATCCGAACCACAAAAAGCACGCCGACCCCCAGCAGCATAAACTTGATCCGCCAACGCATCGTCCCGACCGAGGCCCGAAACGTGCGTTCAAGGTTCACTAAAACCAGGATGGAGGCGATCAGCAGGAGAAGGTACAAGACGACGCCCGGCCCGCCCAAGCGGAGGAGCCAATGACCGTTGTCCGGGGCTTGTTGCAGGGCCGCAATCAGGCCGGTCCGAAATCCGAAACCGATCCCGATCGGCAGAACGAAGGCTCCGGCCAGGGGGAATCGCCATTTGGCCAGAAACGTGCGAGATTTTCCCCGGGCATAACAGAGGCTGAAGAGCAGCCAGGCTCCCGGCAGAAAGGAAAGGACCTGCAGCTGCCATTGCTGCCAGCGGATGCTCTCCTCCGCCGAAGTTGCGCGGGCGGCGAATCCGCTGCAAATTCCATCGCCGGTCAGCCCGGCCATGCCTGCGGCAAAGGCCCAATCGGCGATGGATCGCCGTTTGCGCAGCAGCACCCCAATGGCTAGGACGCCGCCGCAGAGAGCGCTCCCCAAGGGCAGTAGCGACGCGGAAGTCACGGGTTCGGATCCGCCAGAGTCCGCCGGGCCTCAGCGGCAAGATCGGCCTCGAGTTTCAAGGCCAGGGCCCGTTCGAGCGTATGCTTGCCTTCCGCCCGCTGTTTGAGCCGGCATTGGGTCATGCCCAAATAATACATCAGTTCCGCGTCCCCATCGCGTTGGCCGGCCTCGAGTTGCAGCGCCTTTTCCGCCTCGGCGTAATCGCCCGATCGATAAGCAATGATACCGAAGGCCTTCGTAACGTCTCCGTCCTCGGGCAGGGCGGCACGGGCTTGGCGGGCCTGATCGAGAGCCTTCGGCCCCACGTCCGGATTTTTGGCGGCGAGGAGCGCCAGGCTCTTCTTGGCTGGGACAAAATCGGGGTCATGCTCCAGCACTTTTTCATAGTCTTGGCGGGCCGCGCGCAGGTCCGATCTGTGCTCATCAATTTCGGCCATCGCCACGAGGGCGGGAAGGTCGTCTGGGTCGGCTTGCAAAATAAGCTTAACTTTGGCGATCGCGGACGAGGCCTGCTCCGGACGGGTCGAAAGATCGATCAGCTCCAGAAAGCGGCGGGCGTTGGCCGCCCGCGAAAACGAGGTGCCGGCCTGCAACGAGTGACCCAGGGCGGCCTGGGCGTCGTCCACCCGCCCCATGCTGTAATAGGCCTCGGCGAGGTCGTAGAGGACCTCCGGATCGTCGGGTTTTTGGTGAACCGTCTCTTGCAGCAAGCTTAGCGCCCATGGGTGATCGCCCGTCTCATCCGCCAGCCGCCCCAAGGCGTGGGCGACCTCCGGATCGTCGGGGGCCAGTTGACGGGCGTTTTTTGCCAGGGCCAAGGCCTGGGCCGTGTTTTTCTGGGCGGCGTAAAGACGGACGAGATTCATCAACGCGCCCAGGTTCGCGGGATTGGCCTGCTCGACCGCCCGATAGGCGCCGATGGCTTGGTCCACCGCGCCGGCGCGCTCGTAAATCACCGCCAGTCGGGCCAGGGCCGCCGGGTCGCCCGGCCGGTCGGCCAGGGCTTTTTCCAGAATGGCGCGGGCTGCGCTTCCGGCCGTATGGGGATCGATGGCCAGCACCGACAGGCATTGTTCGGCCTCGTTCCGTCCGGAGAAATCATGGCCCAACTGCAGGGCATTTTGCAGCGCGAGGCGGGCGGGCGTTTCTTCACCCATCATATAGTGGGTCAGGCCCAGATGAAATTGGACGTCGGCGGCCGTCGGCAGTTTGCCGGCGCTTTCTTCCAGCCGGCTGAGCGCGCGGGCATACTGGCGCTGCTTAAACAGGATCCATCCCAGGGTGTCTTCAAGATGCGGCTCGGGCGGGAGCCGTTCCCAGGCCTTTTGGGCCAGAGCATAGGCCCGATCCAGCCGGCCGAGATGCTCCGAATACAAATAGGCCAGATTGTTGATGGCGGGGACGAAATCGGGGTTGATCGCCAGAAGTTTTTCGTAGGTCGCGCGCTCGTCGGCATAGGCTTTCTGCTGGTCGTAGATCATGCCCATCAGCATCAACGCCTGCACGTCGTTGGGATTTCTTGCGAGGCCGGCTTGGAGATCGGCCAGGGCTTTCGGTTGCTCGTTTGAACCGGCGTACAATTGAGCCAGCAAAATATAGGCGGGGGAGGAGCCGGGCTGCAACGCGATGACCTTCGAGAGGGAGGCTTCCGCATGTTTTGCATCCTTTTGCGCGAGGTAGATTTTGGCCAGCAGCAGATGCAAACCGGGCAGGTTGGGATTTTTCTCCAGGCCGCTTTGCACGCGGTGCAAGGCGGCCGTATATTGTTTTTCGGCCAGATCGAGATCGATCAGTTGTTCCAACGCCGGCTGATAATCCGGCGCCGCCGCCAGGGCTCGATTGAATGACTGGCGGGCTTGGTCGGGCTTGTTTTGCTGGGCCAGGAGCAATCCTTTCAGCCAGGACGCTTGCGGATCGTGCGGGAACAACGGCTCCAACCGGTCATACACCGCAAGGGCCTGGTCAAAATCATTCGCGCTGCGATAGGCCGCGGCCAGCAGGAGCCAGGCGCGCAGGATCTCCGGATGTTGCTCCACCACCTGCCGCAGGGAAGCGATGGCCAATCCGGTTTCGCCCGTTCGAATCTGGATTCCGGCCAGCACGATGACGGGATCGACAAAATGAGGAGCGAGGCGTGAGGCTTGGCTCAGACTGGCCGAGGCCTTGGCCGTTTCCCCGCCGACGAGGTAGGTCAATCCCAGCTGGTAGTAAACTTGGGGGGACTGCGGATAGAGTTTGAGCATGCCTTCGAGTTCGGCCGTCGCCTGGCTCGCTTCCCCTTTTTCCAGGCTCAGGCGGCTGTGCAGGAGCAGTCCCTCCGGATGGGTCGGGTCCCGGGCCAGCACCTTGGCGACCAGCGCGGCGCTCTCGTCGTATTTTTTTTCGCTCTCCGCCATCTGGGCCAGTTGCATCCAGGCCGGAAGATAGTCCGGGGCTTTTTGCGTCATCGCTTCGAGCAAGCGACGGCCGGCGGCGAAATCCCCGCTCTTAATCTTGAACTCGGCGTACTCCAATCGCCGGGCCGAGCGGGGAGGGGAAGCCTCGGCGGCCGCGGCGAAAGCCTGTTCGGCCTGTGGTAGGTCGCGCCGAGCCCAGTAATAAATCCCGAGCGCCTCGTCGGCTGCGCTTGATCTCGAATCCGCCTGCTGCGCTCGCTTCACGTAAGCGTCCGCTTCCGTCATCAGGTGCTGGCGAAGACCGAGCAGGCCCAAGGCCGCGAGCACGGAAGAGCTTTCCGCCGCCGGCTTGGACAAGGCCAGCAGCCGCTGTTGGGCCGCGGCCATGTCCTGCGGCTGGTCGGCCGCTTTGGCCAGCAAGAGCGGCGCCTCCGCGTCCTGCGGATCCCGGCCGAGGATGAATATCGCCTCGTCCCGGGCCTCTTTATTTTTTCCAACGGAAAGGTAGGCCCAGCCAAGCCGCCGCCGTAATTCCAGGTTGTCCGGCCGGAGTTCTCGGCCTTGGAGGAGCCGGGGCAGGGCCCATTCCATGCGGCCTTGGTCAAAATAAATAATTCCCAGCCGGCCGATGGCCTGCGGATTCCTCGGGTCGATGCGGAGCGCGTTGGCGTATTCGATTTCCGCCCGGTCATACTGGCCCGCCGCGAAATAGCCGTCGCCCTGTTGCAAGAGGCCCGCCATCCTGGCCTGCGGGGAGCAACCGGAGCCCAGGAGGGCGAGCAGTCCCGCCGCCAGGAGGAGGATCGTGCCG
>JBEKQH010000486.1:0-3017 GCA_049519915.1 Opitutaceae bacterium | reverse complement strand
GCGCAGGATCGCTACGATCTGCTCCGGGGTATGTCGTTTTCCTTTTCCTTTAGGCATCTGGGTCCTTTTTAGGTGCCCAGTCTCTTATTGGCGATGGCTCAGTTCGCGTGCATCAGGTCACCCCGCGAAGCAAGCCGAGCCCGCAGAAAGAACGATATTTCACCAAGCCTCGCAGCCTCGTGCCCTTATTCGCCTCGCGCGGCTTTGGACGTTACGGCTTATGGCGCCAAACCATTAAACTTTTTTGTACGATTGCCTGGGTGGGAAAGTGAATGGACTCAGAGGACTTCAAGAACGGTGAGTTCCTGAAACTCCTCCAGAATTTCCGGGTACCGGGTGCCAATGAACCGCTTGACCTTGGCGTTTTCGAGCAGCCGCTTCACGTAGCGCTGGGCCGCATTGAGATGGAGAGAATTTTCCCCGAAATTATCCTGATGGAGCCGGCAGTCTCGTTCCAATGTCTCCATCTCCTTCTCCATTCGGATTATCTCCTCTTCGGAAATCCCATGGACCGCCTTCGCTTTGCTGCCATTGATCAGCTGGTCTGATGGCGTTCCCACAATGAGCGCCTCGGCATAGGCCCGCGTGTAATTGTTTCCAGAAACCATGAGCTGCGCCATATCCACCTGGCGGACAGCTTTCACTTTCTTGAAAAATTTTAAGGCTGCTGCCGTGATCGGCTTGTCCTTCAGGAGTTCGACTGCGTCGGCGTGGATGCCGTCGATCAGATTGAGGCTTTCTTTGATTTTGCTGATATCAAGGGCGAGGGCTTTCGAGATCTGCTCTGGCGTTACGCCCTGGTCGACCGCACGCATGATCATGGCGTGCTCCTGAATCGCGGACAGCCGGTTTACCTTGTCGTTGTAGGTGAACGCGTCGTCCTCATTGGCCACGAGGCAAACGGCCTCGCTCCGGCCAAGCTCGATCAGGGCCTTCAGCCGCATGTGGCCATCGAGCAGAAGATAAACGCCGCGTGCTCCTTTTTGGGGATACACCATGAGCGGCTCGATCACCCCCACCTCTCGGATCGAAGCCAGCAGCGTCTTGTATTTGCCGAAAACGTGATCGATTGGCTTCACCTGGCGAATCGGATGAATGGCTTTTAGCTCCAGCGTGATACAATCCATGGCAAAAGCGGCCAGTACAGTGGTCTTCATTCGATATTCCTCGCCCTTTCCGCCAAAAATTTTGGCATGGTTTCAAGTTTTTCGGCCCGCAGCAGATTTATGTAGTCCTCATCTCGCACGAGCACTTTGCATGCTGCTGACACCGACAGTAAACGCGCTTCGCAAAGTTTGGCCTTCTTGACCATTATCTTCTGGCGTTGGGTTTCGCGTTGATAGGCCTTCACCATGCTTTCGGCGCTCGTGCGGCCGGAGCTGCGCTGGCCACGCGGGCCATATTTCCGGCCAAAGTGGCGTCGTTGGTCGATGACGCGCTTAAAGGACACCAAGGTCTTCTGGTTCATATCCTTCCGTTCGTAGGCTTCCATCAGCAAACGCTGGGCTTCCTCATCGGATGCACCTGATATCCCTATGGCGATGGTGACGGGAATCTTGCCGTGGAGCACTGCCTCAAGGAGGCGTTCCTCTCCATTTTTGAGCATTCCGAGGATGCCCCTAGTGTACCCCTCCGTTAATCCTGTCTTGCGGGCGATATCCGCGTAATCATGTCCCTGATCCTTCATCCACTGGATCATTTTTATTTGATCTAGCGTGCGAACACGGCGGCGGGCGATATTTTCGATCAAGCTCGCAAGCAGGCTGTCGGTCTTTGACAAACCGCGAACCAACGCAGGGATTTCCTTGTGCTCAAGCTTGATGACCGCCTCCAAGCGCCCCTGGCCGCAGACCAGATCGAACCACTCTTCGCCGTTGTCCCCGGCTTTTCCAATCGTGACCGTGATCGGTTTTTTGAGACCGAGCTTGGCAATGCTGTCCACAATCCTTTCATGCTTCTTCTTGTCCCTGGCCCGTGGATTAATGATCCGGACCCGATCGACCGGGATCAACCTGACGCGTGATTCGGCATCGGAGATCATGCGGCATCCTCCACGGATATCCGTTCGGCCATCTGAAAAAAGAATTCGAGATCGTCGAAACGATACGTGTCCAGCTCGACGTGATTGTTCTCCGACAGGCGCAGCTTGGCATCGGTCAGATCGATGGCCGGGAAGAGGTAGTAGTCTTTGATTGCCTGATTTGTTTCATCCATGCGGACCGAAATCGTTAGGTCTGGCCGGAGCCCTTCTTCGAAACGTAGCAGCCAACGGGATGAGCCCGCCTCGGTGCGCAGGCAACGGGACAGAACGAGCGAAACCGTTAGCTCATGATCCAGGATGAGGAGTTCGGTCGCTGGGTCGCGCTCCACCGAAACATCCATGGCCGCAAGTCGTGTGATGACTTCCTGCACCACCTCCGGGTGCTTCCCGCGCAGGTACCGGTTGATTTCGATGAATGAATAATCCGTGCGGGGCGTATAACCGACCAGCTGGTAGGCCCGGATCAGGCTGCCGAAGCGGTGGCGGAAGGCGGCGGTTGATGGCATGCTGTCCTGCTCATCGATCAACAGCCCTGAAATACGCCCGTGCCGTGTCCACAGCTCCTTCAAGGTGTGCAGCATCTCTTCATTAGAATACCGTTTGGCCCGCGCCAAAATCGCTTCTTGAACTTTGATGAAGACCTCTGGGTCAACCACGGCCGGGAAGGCCTGATCTGCCCGGATCCACATCTCCGGCGGATTCTGGACATGCTTGCGCTTCAGTTTAAAGGACGTGCGGTGGTAGACGTTGTTGCCGATATATTTTTCGTTGGTGAGAATTTGGTGGACGGTTCCGCGAGTCCACTGCCGCCCGAGATCGGTCAGTATCTTCCGTGAATTGAGAATTTCGGCGATTTGCCGCTCGGTTTTATCCTCATGGAGAAATGTGTGGTAAATCCAGCGGACGGTTTCCTGTTCCTCGACCGGCCCCGGCTTCAATACAACCCGGTCGGTCTGGAGGCATTTGTGTTCACCAA
>JBEKQH010000485.1:0-4286 GCA_049519915.1 Opitutaceae bacterium | reverse complement strand
ATCCGGCGAGCCAGGGATTTTACTCCTTTAGGCAGACAGGACTGTTGTGAGGACGAAGGTGTTATTATAGCACGCAGCGATTGCACCGTGAAAGATTGATCTGGCGGGTTGCCCTGCTACAAACGTGGCCTCCAGCATGACCCTAAAGCTATTGCCTATGTGCGTATTGGCGAACTCATCGTCACAGTTGGTATCGCCGTGTCCATTCACAGAAAGCGGATTTGAAGATGTCTAACCCCTTTTTCGAGCACCCCATCCTCAACTCACCATACGAGTGTCCTCCGCGACATTGGGAATTGGATGCACATGGTCAGCCGACCCAACAGATCATCCATCGCCGTCGCCGTGCTGAGTTTATAACGCCCATCCCGAAACCAAAAAAAAGAAAGGCTACGGCGGCGGATCAGGACCAGATTGTATTCGACGAGGGCAAATCTCTCTCCACCGCAAAACAGCAGTATGACCCTACCTCGGTCATTAACGAGATTCGCTCCTTTGTTGACCAGTGGCGCAGTCTGCCCAATCCCAACCTTTGGCAGGTCACCCCGGAAACCGCCCGCCTCCTTCAGCATTGGCGGCACTATAAATTCAGCGATCTCCGCCCATTCTTTTGTCAGGTCGAAGCCGCTGAAACCGCGATCTGGCTTACCGAAGTCGCCCCAAACACCGCTGCCGGCAAACGCATCCTCGAACTCCTCTCCGCCGCCAACCGCGAGGCTAATCCAGAATTGATGCGGCTGGCCCTGAAATTGGCCACTGGCGCAGGCAAAACAACAGTTATGGCCATGCTGATTGCGTGGCAGACGATCAACGCTGTCCGCCGTCCCAACAGCAAAAATTTCTCCAAAGGCTTTCTCGTCGTCGCACCAGGACTCACCATCAAAGACCGTCTGCGCGTTCTCCAGCCGAACGACCCTGACAGCTACTACGCTCATCGCGAGATCGTGCCGCAAGACATGATCGAAGATGTGCAGCGCGCCAAGATCGTCATCACCAACTATCACGCCTTCAAACTCCGCGAGCGCGTGGAGCTTTCCTCCGGCGGTCGCGCTCTCCTCCAAGGCCGAGTTGGTGATGAATTGAATACCCTCGAAACTGAGGGCCAGATGATCCAACGCGTCATGCCCGATCTTATGGGCCTCAAAAACATCCTCGTGCTCAACGACGAGGCCCACCACTGCTACCGCGAAAAACCGCCCGAGGTGGACGACGACGCACTCAAAGGCGACGAGAAGAAGGAAGCCGAGAAAAACAACGAGGCCGCCCGACTCTGGATTTCCGGGCTTGAAGCGATCAATCGCAAACTTGGCGTCGCCCGCGTAATCGACCTCTCAGCCACGCCGTTCTTCCTGCGCGGCTCAGGTTACGCCGAGGGCACCTTGTTCCCTTGGACTATGAGTGATTTTTCGCTCATGGACGCCATCGAGTGCGGCATCGTAAAGCTCCCGCGCGTGCCCGTCGCTGAAAACATTCCAGGGCAGGATATGCCCATGTTTCGCGACCTCTGGGAAAATATCCGCAAGGACATGCCCAAGAAAGGGCGCGGCAGCGACCAGGAACTCGATCCACTCAGTCTCCCGACGAAGCTTCAAACGGCCATTGAGGCCCTCTACGGACACTACGAAAAGACCTTCGCTCTCTGGAAGGAGAAGGCGATCAAGGTGCCGCCGTGCTTCATCATCGTCTGTCAGAATACATCCATCTCCAAGCTGGTTTACGACTTCATCTCCGGGTTCCAGCGAAAAAACGCGGATGGCTCCACCAGTCTCGTAAACGGCCGCTATGCCCTTTTCCGCAACTTCGACGAAACCACGGGCAACCCGCTGCCACGCCCAAACACGCTCCTCATCGACAGCGAACAACTAGAAGCTGGCGACGCCCTCGACGACGGTTTTCGCGCGATGGCGTCCGACGAAATCGAGCGTTTCCGCCGTGAAATCGTCGAGCGCACCGGTGACGCCCGCGCGGGTGAAAACCTCTCGGATCAGGAACTCCTCCGCGAGGTCATGAATACCGTGGGCAAGCCCGGCACCCTTGGCGGCTCCACCCGCTGCGTTGTGTCGGTATCCATGCTTACGGAGGGCTGGGACGCCAACACCGTCACTCACGTCCTTGGCATCCGCGCTTTCGGCACCCAGCTTCTCTGCGAACAAGTCATCGGTCGCGCTCTCCGCCGACAATCCTACGAACTCAACGAAGAAGGGCTCTTCAACGTCGAGTATGCCGACATCTTCGGCATTCCCTTCGACTTCACGGCAAAGCCAGTCATCGCCCCACCGCAACCGCCGCGAGAGACAGTTCAGGTCAAAGCCATCCGCCCTGACCGCGATGCTCTCGAAATCCGCTTCCCTCGCGTCGTCGGTTACCGGGTCGAGCTACCGGAAGAACGACTCGCTGCTGACTTCAATGATGAGTCCGTCCTGGAACTCAGCCCGGATCTCGTTGGCCCATCCGTGACGCGCAACGCTGGCATTATCGGTGAGGGTGTGGACATGGATCTCAAGCACTTGGGCGACATGCGCCCCTCGTCACTCCTTTTCAACCTCACTAAGCGGCTCCTTTCTACCAAATTCCGCGATGCGGGCGAAGACCCGCAGCTTCACCTTTTCGGGCAGCTCAAGCGCGTCACCAAGCAGTGGCTCGATACCTGCCTTGTTTGCAAGGGCGGCACCTACCCAGCCCAGCTCATGTATCTGGAGCTATCGGATATAGCGTGCAATAAGATCGCCTCAGGCATCACCCGCCGTTTTCTCGGCGAACGGCCCATCAAGGCTCTACTTGATCCTTACAGCCCCACTGGCTCATCGGCCTACGTCCGGTTTCCAACATCGAGTCTTGACCGATGGGAAACCAGTGCCGCCCGCTGTCACGTCAACTGGGTCGTGCTCGATAGCGATTGGGAAGCCGAATTCTGCCGCGTCGCCGAATCGCACCCCAAGGTTCGCGCCTACGTCAAGAACCACAAACTTGGCTTGGAGGTGCCCTACCGCTACGGCTCAGAGACCCGTAAATATCTGCCGGATTTCATCGTGCTGGTGGATGACGGTCGTTCGCCCCGCGCCGATGGCACGCCCGACCTCCTGCACCTGATCGTCGAAATCAAGGGCTACCGTCGCGAAGATGCGAAAGAAAAGAAGGCTACGATGGACACCTATTGGGTGCCCGGCGTGAACCACCTAGGCCAATACGGCCGCTGGGCTTTCGCCGAGTTCACCGAAATTTACCAGATCGAATCCGACTTCGCCGCCAAGGTGCAGGGCGATTTCGACACTATGATCGTCGCGATCTCCACACCGACCACCTAATCCTTTTCAAAAACATGGCCAAGAAATCTCCCACGCTCAAAACCGTCGTCACTCTGAAGCACGACGAAGCCACGCGGAAGAATATTCCCACCGCTGAGCACCAATCCGTGCTCAAGCAAGATGAAGCCATTCCGCGCACAGTGAAATATCCCCGCAACACCGACCTCGATCCCCAACTTGTGTGGCGCGGAAAGGATGAGCAGGACTGGAGCGACCTCGTCGTTCACGCACCGCCACTCTATATTCAGGAAAAGGTTCACCCGAAAGTGCTGATCGACGATCTCCTCAACCAGACCAAGGCGACCAAATCGGAAACGCCCGGTTTCCAGACCGACCTCTTTGCCGACTTCAACGGCATCCCCAAGGGCGCGGACAAAACCGAGTTCTACGCCCACGACCAGAACTGGTCCAACCGCATGATCCTCGGCGACTCGCTCCAGGTCATGGCCAGCCTCGCCGAGCGCGAGGGCCTGCGCGGACGGGTGCAGTGCATATATCTCGACCCGCCCTACGGCATCAAATTCAACAGCAACTTCCAGTGGTCTACTACCGACCGCAAAGTGAAGGACGGCGAGCGTGACCACATCACCCGCGAGCCAGAGCAGGTCAAAGCGTTTCGCGACACCTGGCGCGACGGCATTCACAGCTACCTCACTTACCTCCGCGACCGCCTCACGGTCGCCCGCGATCTCCTCAGCGAGTCCGGCTCTATGTTCGTGCAGATCGGCGATGAAAATGTGCACCGAGTTCGTGCGGTGATGGACGAGATTTTTGGGGACGAGAATTTCGTGTCTGAAATTCACTTCCGCTCAATGATGCCGATGGCGTCAGGTGAACTAGAAAACGTCTTTGATCACATAATTTGGTATGCAAAGTCGAAGGTTACATTGAAATACCACGATCTAAAACGCCTGAAGAACGTGGGGGCAGGTTCTGAATTCAATCTCATTGATGGGAAGGACGGGGCCTTTTCCCGATTAT
>JBEKQH010000484.1:0-2724 GCA_049519915.1 Opitutaceae bacterium | reverse complement strand
GGGGAAGGTGTTGCTAGTCGGCTGAAAGGCGGCGCTGATGGTGTGGCTGGCCTGCACATTGGTGAAGGTGTAGGAGCTGACCGCGCCCTGGCTCGTACCGTCGACCGTCACGCTCGACACCGAGAAGCCGGCGTTGGCCGTGATCGTGAACAACTGGCTGGCGCCCTGCGCCACCTGAACGGTGCCATTGGGGCTGATCGAGCCGCCCGGGCCCGCGCTGGCGCTGATGGGGAAGGCGTTGCTAATCGGCTGGAAGGCGGCGCTGACAGTGTGGCTGGCTTGCACATTGGAGAAAGTATAGACGGTAATTGCACCCTGGTTCACACCGTCGACCGTCACGCTGGCGACGACGAAGCCGGCGTTGGCCGCAATCGAGAAGGACTGGCTGGCGCCCTGCGCCACCTGAACGGTGCCATTGGGGCTGATCGAGCCTCCGGTGCCGGCGCTGGGGGAAGGTGTTGCTAGTCGGCTGAAAGGCGGCGCTGATGGTGTGGCTGGCCTGCACATTGGTGAAGGTGTAGGAGCTGACCGCGCCCTGGCTCGTACCGTCGACCGTCACGCTCGACACCGCGAAGCCGGAGTTGGGCGTGATCGTGAACAACTGGCTGCCGCCCTGGGGCACGGTGACGTTGCCGGAGGGACTGATCGAGCCGTTGGCCCCGGCGCTGGCCGTGAGGGTAAAGTTGGTCCCGCCAGAGGTAGGCGCTTTGCCACCCGACCAGAATTGAATATTGGTCCAGGTGACCTGGGCCGGCCCCGTACCGGTCCCGGTCACATAAGCGCCGATCTTGTTGTAGTTAGGGCCTGAATGGCCGGTGTCTTGGATGATGTGCGAGCCGTTGATATAGACATCGACGGTTTTTGCCGACGGATCGAAGATCGTGTTGACGCGGGCGGTCGTGCCGACCGTGTACGGGTAGAGGCCCGGCTGCGGCAAGGGCTTCCATTCGACATCGTAGAACGCGCCGGGCGGATTGGAGCCGACGACCAGGGTCTTGTCGAAAGCCAGCATTTCCCAGGGCGTGGAGGGATCCGGTCCGAAGGTCTGCTTACAGTTCACCCGGTTGCCGCCGAGGCTATTATAAACCACGTCGCCTTGGAACTGGTTGGTCGTGGTGGTCGGGAGATTGCCGTAGCGAAACTCGGCCCGGTTGATCCCCGAGGGAACGGTGAAGGTGCCCCCACCGGAAGAATTGGCAACGGCCGTGCAGCCGGAAGACGTTTGCACGACATAAGTCTCTGGGGCGGACGACCAGCCCGTGCCCAGCTGGGCTCGGGCCGCGAGGGCAAAGCCGCAAATGAGAGCAAATGCAGCCAGCGATTTAAGGGCACACTTTTCCACGTTCATGATGATTCCGATAGGGTTGGTTGTTTCTGACGGAGGGGGCGAGGGCACGCGCTAGCTGGGCGTCGCACGTCAACACGAGGGGGCTAGGTTAACGAAAGAGGCCGGGGATAACGGGACTAACGGCCGGACCTTGCTTCACAGGCTGTTGCAAGGCGATAACAAGATAGTTTACATCGTTAAATTGAAGATGAATTTTCGCCCTAAGAAGCTATTATAAAATAGCCTGCAAAAAATAAATTTCTAGGCAGATCTCAAAAAAGCATCAAAAGCACTTTCATCACAAGCGCCCGACCGGTCATCCCCGGCGGAAACATTTCCAAATAGCCGGCCGTTAAAAGCAAAAGTGGCGGGCCTCGCAAGGCCCGCCACTTTATATAAACGCAGGAAGCCTGCTTGAGCGGCGATTAATCTTATCAATCGATGGTGTAGGTGGCCGTGGTCACGCTGCTGGTGGCGCCATTGAGGATGGCGATAGCCTTCAAGGTGGTGGTGCTTTTGAACTCGACGGTGTGATCGGGCACCGCCGCCGGACGAAGTGAACGTGGCGCTGATCGTGTGGTTGGCCTGCACATTGGAGAAGGTGTAGGAGGTAACCGCACCCGCGCTCGAACCGTCGACCGTCACACTGGCCACGGCATAACCGGAACTGGGCGTGATCGAGAAGGATTGGCTGGCGCCCTGGTTGACATTGACGCTGCCCGAAGGACTGATGGACCCGTTGGACCCGGCGCTGGCCGTGATGACGAAGGTCTTGGTGGTGCCCGTGGTAAACGTCGCGCCGATCGTGTGGTTGGCCTGCACATTGGAGAAGGTGTAGGAGGCGACCGCACCCACGCTCGAACCGTCGACCGTCACGCTGGCGACGGTGTAGCCGGAGTTGGGCGTGATCGAGAAGGATTGGCTGGCGCCCTGGCTGACCGTGACGCTGCCCGACGGGCTGATGGACCCGTTGGAACCGGCGCTGGCCGTAATAGTGAAGGTGCTTCCGCCACCGCCGCTGGGCGCGGTGCCGCCCGTCCAGAAGGCGACGTTTGTCCAGGTGACCTGCGCGGGACCGGTGCCCGAGCCTGTGACGTAAGCGCCAATTTTATTGTAGTGAGGGCCCGGATTTGGAGCGGAGGCCCCATTGGTCTCGGTATCCTGCCTGACGTGGGTGCCATTGATATAAATATCAACGGTGTCCGCAGCGGGATTATAGATGGTATTGATTTGGGCCGTCGCGCCGATCGTGTACGGATAGAGCCCCGGCTGCTTGCCGCTGGCCGCCGACTCGACATCGTAAAACGCTCCGGGAGGATTTGAGCCGACCACCAGGGTTTTATCAAAAGCCAACATTTGCCAGGGGGTGGAAGGATCCGGTCCGAACGTCTGTTTAC
>JBEKQH010000483.1:0-9146 GCA_049519915.1 Opitutaceae bacterium | reverse complement strand
TCCGTGAGCGAATCCGTGACAGCCGACAGTTGTTTGGAATCTTCTTCGACCTGCGAGACCGCCGCATTGTAAGCCAGAAACTCAAAATCTGTCAGTCGTCCCGTGTAGTTCGGAACGGTGCGATGACAGAGTTGGCCGTTTCGCTTGAGCATGGCTCATTCGGTAGTCAATAGCTTCAAAAGCTCCGTGCGCGGAATCAGGAGCTTGCCTCGGAGCGCCCGGCACGCCCGCAGCTTCTTCCGCTGAATGAGGCGATAAACGCTAAAGTAATCCACACCGAGAAGGTCAGCCGCTTCGTGAATGGAGTAGGAAAGGCGTTCCTGCTTTTCGATAGGCGGCTGCGCCGTCGTTGACGTTGCCGTTTCCATAATCGCTACATGCGGATTCCTTCGCGCCGGGACTGCGTCTGCGAGGGAGCCGTCGTTTGTTCGCCGGAGATTTTCTTCGCGCAACGCGCCTCGATGGCCCTGGCGACGCGATCCATGTCCTGACCGGGATATTTCTCGGCAATCCGCTCGTGAGCTTCGGCCACAATGTCGAGGGCGTAGAGAGACAATGTCTCCCGTTGCTCATGCAGGAAATTGCGCAATAACGATGGAACGTCCACGCCCGACATCTGCACGCTGCACGGCCCTTGCGCTCGGGCTAGCGGCGAATTCACGTCGAGCCGGTGCACTACGGCGAATTCGTCGGCATTGGGGCGTCTGCACCAAAGCATTTCGCTGCCGGGCACATTCAGCAGAGGCTTGATGATTTCCCATTCGGAGCCATTCGCCTCAAGAATTTCCACTGCGCCATTCCGGGACGAGATCGCAGTGTTCCCGTATTGCGCGAAGGACTTTTCGACTTCCGCCAGAGTAGCCGTCAGCGTGGAAAGCTCTTTGAGATCATTCTCGACCGCGCTGAACACGGAATTGTACGCGATGAACTCCGCGTCGGTCAGACGCCCGGAGTAATCGGGAACGGTGTGTTCGCAAAGTTCGCCGTTTCGTTTCATCATAAATGCCTCCTCATTCCACGTGCAGCAGCCGGATGACTTCCGAACGCGCGATTAACAGTTTTCCGGGAATCGCCCGGCAGGCGTGCAGCTTTTTCTTTTGGACAAGCCAATAGACCGCGAAGTAGTGGACGCCCAGCATGTCAGCCACTTCATGTATCGTATAAGCTGACCGCTCCGGTTTTTCCCGTTTGGGTTCGAGCAACCCTGACGCTGACATTCCGTTATCCATCCGGCAATCTGCCACGGGATCGTTGCCGCTTTGTCCGCAATTCTGGACAAAATCACTTTTTGTGCGCCAGGTCGAACGCAAGGCAGCAACGCACACTGCGATCCAACAGAATGTCGTCCGGCGACATGATGGTTTTCACCTGGTCACAGAGCAGGTGGGATAAGACGGAGTAAAGCGGTTGCCGCTTGTCTTCGATTTTCGGAAATAATTCTGGAATCTCAATTCCCAGAGCTTGGGCGAGCAGAAGCATTTCAAAGTCGCTCACCCACGCTTCACACGCCTCTAGTCTCGCGATCCGCTGACGACAGATGTTCCAGCCGATTTCTTGGAGCGCAACCATCAAGTGCTCCTGCGACCAGCCCTTTGCAGTGCGCAGTCGCCGGATTTGGGGGCCAATGAGGTTTCGGATTTTTCGACGCTTCACGGCCACCTTTCATCTTTCCCTCCGACAAACGACGAGTCCTGCCCGTTCCGTCTCATTAAATAAATTCCTTTCAGTCCCGCGCAACTTAGGTTGGCGCTCGGAGATGCTTCAAAGATTCTTTGGCCGCTCTTAATATTGCATTGTTACAATTTGGCTACCGCCCAGTCCTTTTTTGAACAAAAAAAACTAGGGCGCATTTGCGCGGCGCATCTGACCTTGGTTGGTGGTCTTATGATGCTGTAAAGTCTTTCGCTCCTGAACCTTCTCCGACTGCCTGGAACGAACCGATGGCTTTGCCGACTGCGTCAACTCTATCGCCAGTTCGCGATTGCCGGATCGGATGACGTTCTCACGCAGCTCGCGCTTGTCCGTCGTAAAGATTTCAATTCCCCGGCGGCCGCGCGAGATGGTGACATACCATTGCTTTTGATTCGTGGCCGCACGTATTGCCGAGTCGGAGAAAATTACGAAATCGGCGGTCTTGCCCTGCGCGGCATAAGACGTGACGGCGTAGCCGCGAACAAACTGGCGATAGCTGGCCTCCAGTGTGCGGCCATCCTGCAACTGAATCCGGCCATCCACTTCGACGTTCTTGACCGTCACGATTTCGCCGTTGGCCAGTTGCCTGCCGTCCTTCGTTCGCGCATTCGCCTTCAGTTGCAGGCGGTCCCCGGCTGCAAGCGCGAGTTCCTTTGGCTGGCAGACGGTGATGTGATCCAAACTGCCAAAACGAATGCGCCGGATTTTCCCACTACCCTCGACAATGAGGCTATTCGCTCCGACTTCGATCAGACGGCAGTGAGTGCCGCGCTTCATTCCCGCCGCGTCTCGGTTGAGAACCAACACGCTGTCGTCGGAGTAAAATCGCTTGTCGCGCTTCTGCGCGTCAGTCAGGTCGAGGCGCTCCAAGGCAGGGACCATCACATCTTCCGCACCCAGGACATTTTGCTTCCGCAATTCCTCGCGAATACGCTCGTTGACCTTGTGAATCTCCGACCACGTTTGGGACACGATGACGACCGAGAACTTTTGCGCCGCGAGTTCGAGGTAACGCTTGGTGAGGAAATCCTGTTGCTCGAACAGCCCGCATTGCGTGATGGCGTCGTTGCGGTTCAGACGGTCGAAAGCTTCGCGGAAACGCCCATTGCGGGCTTCATCCACCGCGAGGCGGTATTGCTCGATGGCCTTTCGCTCCTCGCGCGTCCGCGCCAGATCCGGGTCTTGGCGGCGAATCGTCGTCAGCTCAACCGCGTCCAAGCCCGCGAACTTCTCAATCGCCCGCAAGGCGTCGGATGCCTCGACCGGCCCGTGCTGGCGAGTGTCGCCGGAAAGGATCAACCGGCCCCGGTGTCGGCTCACGAACCGGAGCAGATGCAGCATTTGCCTCGCTCCAATCTGTCCGGCCTCGTCCACGATGACGACCGCCCCCGTATCCATCCGCTGCTTCGTCAAAAATTCGCTGACCGTCTGCGTATCACTGCCAAGCTCGCGTTGCAAATCCATCGCCTGCTGCCGCTGCGGGGCGATGACATGCACAGGAAGTTCCGCCGCGACCAAACCGGCGCGAACCTCCTTGAGCGCAAAACTCTTGCCCGTGCCCGCCGCCCCGCGAAAGAGCGTCACGTAATCCCGCGAATCGAGGATGCCGCGAACAGCGGCACGCTGCTCGGCATCAAGTAAGCCGTTCTGGATTTTGTGCTTCGTATTGTAGGGCGCGAAACTTCCGCGCCCATCCTTCGCGAAGCAGACAATCGCCTGCTCGTGTTCAAGTGTTTTCCGTGTCGTCACCTTCTGCGGATGCTCGGCTTCATTGCGAACGTAGGGCCGCGTGCGTGTCGCCACCTGAACATCACGCAGGGAGAAATTCTGGCCGCGACCGTGTTCGAGGGCATAACGCCACAACTCGAATTCGTTGACCACTGAGCGCCGGTCGAACAGATGCTCCTCTGCCCAAGAAACCGCCTCATTGACGGCACCTCGCGCCTTAAACGCCTTCCGACTGGTATTCCGTTGAGTTGCGTTCGCAATCGCGGCCCGTTCGTCAGTAGAAATCTGCGCGGACCAAAGCACGTTTAACTGCGTGCGGCCAATGTCGCGAATTTTTCGCGCCCGCTCGTTGTGGGCGATGATCTCCCGGATGTCCTTCAAATTGCCGTCGCGTTTTTCCGGCACGGCTTCGAGCAGCGCCTGTGTCTTGCGATCAATCTCGGCGTGACGCTTGGAGAAGTTTTCAATCAGTGCTTGCGAAAGTCGAAGCGCCGTGCTTGCGCACGCGGGCCGCTGCGAACTTCTCCAATTCGGCGACGGCGATTTTCGCCGAGCGTTGATGCGCCTCCTCGATGCGCCGATCCCCGCCCACAAGCGCGACAATCGAAACCGACTTGGGCGGCGACAGGGTGAAGTCGTAGAACACGCGCCGGTTTTTCGTCTTCAATCGCTGCGTCAATCGTTCGTCCGTGCCGGGCGCAATGTTCCGGCACAGTTTCACAAAATCCTCCATCCCGACGTTGCCGCAAAGCCCCAGCCGCTTCGCCCCGTCGCCAAACCATACACCGGGCACATGCTTGCCCTCCGCGTAATAGTCTCCTGCCGAGAGATGCTCTTTGAAATACTTCTCCGCGTTTTTCAGGCTGTATTGAGCTTTGGCCGTGAGCACGGGTCAAAGTAGTCGGTTCCTGATGCTATTTTGTCCGCAATTGCGGACAACATTCACGTGAACACAGGGCACGTTGGATGGCGTGGAAACATTGTTTTTGCATAGGGACGCCCTACTCCTAATCGGGGTTAGGAATTTCGGCACAGCGTTCACAACCACGCTGGCAACCGCCGCGCCAAGGCAGGCGCAGCTTTGGCCACAGCCATGCGGCAATTTCGCCGCAACCCGACGCCAACGACGCCGGCCACAACCCGGCAGGTTCATCGCATGAATGGCACCATGTCAGACATCCGTTCGGCGCTCGCATCCGCCGCCAAAACCTATGAGCCGTCGCGTCGCGTCCGATTCAAGGCCGTTGCGCCGTTCGAGGACGAGATTCGCGAGCTGCGAAACCGGGGCGCAGCATTCGTCATCATCGCCGGGATTTTGAAGAAGCACGAAGTCAAGTCGTCTCATGAAACGGTGCGCCGATTCTATCGCGAGGTCATCGAGGGAAAACCGCGCCGCCGGAAACGTCGCCGGAACAGCCGCACCCGCGCGCAGCCAGCGAAGCCGCCCCGAATTCCATCCTCCAACGGCAACACGCCACGACCCGCCACTGCGAAGGCAGAACGCGGCCCGCGCATCGCACGAATTGAAGAACTCTGAACCGCCATGAAAGTATCAAGAACACCGAAACGACTCGACCTTATCCTCAACGGGAAGGGCGGCGTGGGGAAAAGTTTTTTCGCCACGAACCTCGTCCAATACCTGAAAGACCAGTCGGTCGAACATATCGCATTCGACACGGACAACGAAAACTCGACGCTCAAACGTTTTCATCCCGAAGCCTCATTCATTGACCTTGCCAAGCCCGCTTCGATTGACGGCCTGTTCGCAGGGCTGGACGGTCAATCGCTCGCCGTCGTGGACTGCCGTGCCGCGTCCACCGACATCTTTCTCGACTATTTTGTCGAGCTAAACGTGTTTGACGTGCTCCGCGAACTCGACGCTTCACTCACGTTGATTTCTCCGGTAAACCACGAGACGGACAGCGTGAAGCAGGTTCAAATCCTGACGGAGAGGCTCGGTGACAACGCCGAATACGTGGTCGTGAAGAATCATTCGTTCAGCGACCAGTTCACGATCTACGAAAATAGCAAGACTCGCGCCCGGCTTCTGAACGAGCTTGGCGGGCACGAGATTGAAATGCCGAAGCTTTACGACTGGCTCGTCGTGGGATTGAACCAGGCCGGTTGCACCATCACGACGGCGCTCCGGCATCCCAAGTTCGACATCATGGACCGCCAGCGGCTCAAAAACTGGCAGCGCAAATTCAATGAGCAGGTCGAGTCCGTGCGTAACTTGATTTTACCGGAGCGACCGCGCGGGAAAAAGGAGCGGCCCCGTGAATGACAATTCCCGCAAACAGGCGTTGAGAAACGCAGTGCTTGACTGGCAACAGCGGCACAGCATCGCCGACGGTGATCCGTTGCTGGCGACGGTGGAGCTTTGGGAAGCGTTTCTCGACAGTGTGAAAGCCCCAGATGTGACTGCCGCCGCCTTCGATACGCGCCACGAAATCGAACAACTCGACCGCATCGGCAAGGCGTTCGCGAAACAGAGCGGCGAAGTGATTCGCGAGCTGCGGTCGGTGCCAAAACTAAGAAGCGAACTATGGCTGTTTCCCTACTTCACAGTCATCTTCGTGACCGTGATCGCGCTGATCGCGGGAATGGTCATTGGAAAGTATCTCCTGTGACAGCAATGAAAGCAGTCAGCAGCATCACCTTCATTCTGTCGCTTGGGGCGGCAGCATATTTCTTCCGGACGCTCCCCGGGCAGTTGTCATGGATTTTCTCCGGGGTATTCGTCGCCTTCGGCTTCGCGGCACTCGCGCTCAGGCGTCCGAAATCCCGACCCATCGTGCGCCTCGCCCGGTTGTCGTGGTCGCGGGAGGATTTTTGCCGTGGCTGGCTCATCACTGGCGACACGGGCTCCGGCAAGACCCGTTCCGGCATCACGCAGCTGCTCTACCAGGTATTTGAGAACGAACCCGCGTGGGGCGGACTGTGCATTGATGACAAGGGCGTCTATTGGGAAACGCTACGCGAGATGGCGGCGCACTTTAACCGCCAGCACGACTTGATTTTGCTGCAAGTGAAGCCAGAGGGTGCTTCCGCCGGTTGGAAACCGCCGCACACCTACAACCTGACTTCCGACCGGCGAATCCCATTCACCACCTACGCCAAGTTCGTGGTGGATACCGCGACCAGCCTGGGCCAGCAGGGAGATAAGGCGTTTTTCAAGAACCAAGCGCAAACGCATGTCGCCCTGGGGCTCGAAACGCTCTACGAGGCCGGGATGGACGTGACGCTGGAAAACGCGCACGAAATGCTGCTCGATGAAACGGCAATGGACGAAGCCGTGGGGGAAATCTCGCAGGGGCGTCAGACGGAACGGCAAAGAATCGTCGTCCATCATTTTCTGAATCGCTACCGGAACCAACCGCCAGAGCAGTTGGGCGGCGTCAAGGAAACCATCGCGAATTATCTCCAGAGCTTCCTCACGCCCGAAATCGCCCAAGTATTCTGTCCGGCCGAGAACACGTTCGAGTTCGACGACATTGACCGGGGAAAAATCATCTGTGTCGCGATGCCGCAGAAATTTCAAGCCGAGCGGCGTTACATAAACACGTTCCTGAAAATGCTGTTTTACGCTCACGTGCTCCGGCGGTTCGATCAGTCGAAGGAGGAGCGGAAGGACGGCAACTTGCTCATCCTCTGGGCCGACGAAGCGCAGCGTTTCGTCACCGCGAGCGAAGACGGGATGAGCGATTACAATTGCATTGACGTGATGCGGGAAGCACACGCCACCCTCGTGGCGGCGGCGCAATCCACCACGTCATTCATTCCGCCCCTGGGCGCGGACAAGGCGCGCGTCCTGACGCTCAACTTGAGAAACCGGATGATTTTCAAAGCAGCGGATGAAGCCGGGGCCGTCGAGAGCGCCGATTTTCTCGGGCAGAAGAAAGTCATCAAGCGAAGCTGGGGGTTTTCCAATGGGATGTATTCAAGGAATTATTTCGAGCAGGAGGAGCACAAAATAAAGCCCTACTTGTTGCGGCACCTCCGCAAACATCAGTGCGTGCTCGCTCATTGTGAGAAGGGGTTCAAGCGAACGCTGCTTCCGCCGCTGGAACCGAACGGCAAAATCGCCCCGTGGTTTCACCGGAGCTGGTTCTGAAGCGACTCAAAAATCGAACAGGTTCTTGACCGAGACGCACAGCGCCTTCGCGATTTTCTCGCAGCCCTCGATTGACGGAGCGTTGATGCCGCGTTCCACGAGGCTGACGAACGCCACCGAGTAGCCCGTTTTCTCGGCGAGTTTTTCCTGCGTGAGTCCAGCCACTTGACGCAGCTTGGCGATCCGCCTGCCCAGTTGTTTTTTGAGCACGGAGTTAAACTATGGGGTTGCGAAACCGGAGTGAACGGAGTTAAACTACGGGTAACGGAAGCTGGTGGCAAGAGCACAGTGCAAGCTTGGAACACATAATGACAATGACGGACAACGACTTCGACAGGCTTCTCTCAGAGATTTCCGAGGAACAGGCGCGCCTGGAGCATGTCGGGAGGCCATTTGCAAACGTTTGGCGGCAACATCTGCCAACCCCTTGCCAGCGGAACGACATCACCAACAGAGGGTAAGGAACATGATAGCGCCATTTAATGTCAGCCCCGCCGCCCGATTTCCTCGGCATGAAGCATCGTGCTCTTGGCTGATTCCGGCAGAATCCGCATGTCGCGTAGGGAGCAAATTTATCCGCACTGGCGGACAATCCGGGCAGCGCCGAGCTGATAATTTTGCGCGCTAAGATCGGAAAAAATGATGAAGCCTGACATCCAAAAAATCTACCACAAAAACGGGCGTCCCTACCAGGAGGTGCCCTTCACGGAAGACAAACTCAATGGTCTCATCCGCGAGTGGCACCCAAGCTGCGCATTAGCGCGGGAGGTCCCGATGAAGGACGGCCTGCGGCACGGCATTTGCCGTCAGTGGAATGATGACGGAAAGCTTCTCGGCACATTCGAGATGACGATGGGGACCGGGATTTCCAAACAATGGCATCCGAACGGCCAACTCCAATTCGAGGCATCGGTTGTCGGCGAAAAGTTCAACGGACGGCTGCGACAATGGAATGACCAAGGCGAGTTGGTTGCTGAAGCTTTTTTTCTGAGCAACAAAAGAGTTTCAAAAGCGAAATATGAACGCGCCCGACGGGCAAATCTTGCTTTGCCAGCCTACCCGGAGTCTGACGGGAAACGTCTGAAAGTCGCCAAACGTAAAGATCAGCGCGAGGCACCCGAACGGTTGGTCCGCCGACTTCTTTCCGGCCATAAAGAGGAAGCGAGCAAATGGCTGCACACTGGCGCGCCCACGTCCAAGAAAAGACTGGACGAACTGAGCGCGAAGAAGTCAGTCGCATTTGTGGAAGGATTATATGCCGCCGGAGCCGAACAAGTGTTCGCTGCGGACATCAATGAGGACACAAGGGGTAATCAAATGGCAGATAAGCTCGTCATCGCGCTGCCGGACAATGCGAAAGCCCGGGAAGCGATTCGCGCATGGTGCGCCCGTAAAAAATTTCTGGTCAGCCCGGCCCGAGAAATAGGACAGTCACATCTTGCAGTTTTCCTGCCCTGAATCAGCAGGAACGCTTGGCCTCACCACGAGGTGGTTGCCCGCCTCATCTACAGCCAGCCCCCCGCTGCCGATTCCGTTCGTGAGCAGATCAACCACGACGGCGTCGCCGATCAATTTCTCCACGGTGTCACGCATGGGGCGCGCTCCGAGTTTG
>JBEKQH010000482.1:0-3263 GCA_049519915.1 Opitutaceae bacterium | reverse complement strand
CGCCGCGCCTTCCCTCATTTTATCTTGTCCTTTATCTCCAATCTCCCATGACCAAACCATCCTCAGAGTGGCCGGTTTTGAAGTGGCCAGCCCTGGCTGGTTTTGAAGTGGCCGGTGACAACGGTGCGCCCTGACAACTTCAAGGGCCGAAAATGCATTCATTTTTTTAACCGCGAATGAACGCGAATAGACGCGAATGACTGCAAGGCCGGATCAAAAGGAGCTTGAGACATTTCTATGAAATGCCCTGCGCCAGTTCCGCCGCGGCTTGCGCCGGTGTCACCACCCGCGCGCCATGCAGGATTTCAGGCGGATAGTGAGCCAGATTGCCCGTCACAATGGTTTGGTCGGTCGTGGCTAGGGCCGCCTCCACAAAAACGATGTCATCGGAATCGGGAGCGGTAACGGCCAGCATGTGCGGCGTCACCATCATCTGTCCCCGCAACGCACTCAAGAACGCCTGAATTTTATCCGGTGCGAGCTTCAAACGCGGTCGATGCAGCACGTCCCGATATTCGGCCAAAATGCGGGCGTCATAAACCAGCCTCACGCGACCATCGAGAACCGCGTCCAATACCCGCGCCGGAGGGCCGTGTGGATTCAGTAGGCCCGACACGACCACGTTCGTGTCGATCACCCATTGCCTCATTTGCGACGGTGAGCGGCTCGCGCCAATGCTATCTCAGCGTCAATCTGTTCCATCGTGAGGGCGCCGGTGCCGTTAATAACTGAATCGGCCCGGATGGCCTCAACGGCCCGGGTCAACGCCACGCGGTCAAGCATCTCCAAATCGCTGGAATAGGTCTCTTCCGAGGTCGGAATCATGATCGCTTTCGGCTTGCCGTTGGCTGTGACCAAGACGCGACCAGAGCGGCCAACGGCGGCCAAGGCGCGACCTGGGTGGGCGGAGAACTCACGGGAAGCGAGCCACTTTGTTTTCATGGCTTTCACTGTAGTGCAATTGTCGTGCATGTCAAGAAAGGGACATGGTCAAAACAGCGTCGGTTTTCGAGGTGCAAATCAGTTCGGGATAGGTATCTTAAGCTCTGGAGAATTTCTGAAAATGTGCAATTTTCGGCCGCGTGTTGCCGTACAAAAATACCGAATTGGATCGGTTTGACGCATTTGCCGGCTACACGCCCGCTAATACGCGATTGGTCCACCACGCCTGTCACATTGCGGACCAGAAGAGGAAAAGATATGCTTAGCGCCTTATTCGCCTCTGAAATCACTCGAATAGTTTGGCAGGAAACACGGAGTGAGGGACGACGCGGGAAAGCGATCCACGTGAGCCGCTGACTCGGATGCTTCCCCCTCTCGGAACATCGAGACGAAGCCACTGAGGATCGCGACCTGAGCGGTCGAGTAGAACGTCAATCTCGTCCTGATTCAGCGCGCAAACCGTCGATGAGCCGGCAACAAGAACAATAAATACATTCTTTCCAGCAGTTATGTCATCCGTAATAACAGTGCAATCTTCCTCCTTGATCGTGTAGGTCCACGGTGACCTGCGCGCCGCGCTGTGGCGGATGTGAATCGTGCGATCCGCATTGATGACGTAATGGCCATACTTCGATGTCGCGCGATTCAGCGCCTTGAATTCATCGTGTTCGACAATTTGGGTAAGCGCGGAGCCGTGATAGATATCTTTTTCTTGTATTTTCATTGGAGGAAATTCAATTGCCGAACTGAGTGATTATGCCGCAAATGGATTTGTTATATCAGGATCGGCTCCGGCCAAATTTTCGGATTATCGGGTTCGGTTCATATGTTAGATCCTATTGCCTGAAAATATCTTCGAATTCAAGCTAGGAGTCGGCTGGCAGCGTGGCCCCAGAATCTCACCCCTCGAAAACAATAGTCGCTATCGCCACCCACCAATTGCCGCCAATTTCGCCAACGCCTCGGTTTGTTTGGTGAAGGCCAAATGCGTGTAACGCGCGTGCGCTTCGTCGGTGTCGTGGCCGGCGAGTGCCTTCCGTACGTCGCGGGAATGGGATTAAGCGACCGGCATCATGCATCCGGCGCACGCGGCACCGGCTCGATGTCGTGTTCCGCCAGCCATTCCCTTGCAAGCTCCTGCGTTCGCCCATCGCGGAGCGCGAACCACTGTTCTGGCGCGGCCGGCCAGTCGCGCAGCGCCTCGCGGAAATTCCGAAACGGTTTCGCGCGGCGCAGAACCCGCTCCAAATCGCGCTTCGCCTCTCCGGGAGGGAGCCCGGCGACAAAGTCTTCCATCACGCGAAAATCATCACCTGCGAGCGGAGGCTCGATCAGCAGGAAACGATCAGGATCATCCTCTATCTTTTCTTCGAGTTCAGGATCGTCGAACACTGGCAGCACGTCTCCGCTCTCGAGGTCGAGATACCACTCGTTTTCACCGTGGCTCTCGAACGCCGCAGGCAGCATCAATAGATCAACCGGGACTTTTCGCATGGTAATTTTCGGAGGAAAGAATAACTAAACGCTGCGGCAGCGCACGGCGATTTTCGCGGCCCGCCGGAGGCTTGGCGAACCGGACAAACGCTTGAGCCTTCCGAGCGGGTTCCAGTTAAGCTATGGAGACAGCCGATACGCCGGCGGCCAGACGCTTGCCAAACGCAGAAAATGCCGCAGAATCACCGTTGTGATTACCATTCAGGAAATCGAATCCGCCATCCAGAAGCTGCCCGACCGCGATGTGGCCAGGCTGACTCACTGGCTTGACGAATATGCGGAAGCTCAGTTGGACCGTCGGATCGAATCCGATGCGAAAAGCGGTGCGCTCAACCCATTGATTGAGGAAGCAAAGACGGCGCGCAAGAACGGCCAGGTGCCGGACGTTCCGCCGGCAGAAAACGACCGCCTATAATAGGCCGCAAAGGCAAAATGGCGGAGCAAGCACGGGGCTTCAGCGAACGCAAATTTGCGTGAAAACAACCGGCCCGCCACGCCGGGCCGGAAGCATCGCGCCTAAAACGGATTTTTCAGTCGAAAAAATGCGGGTTGACAACCGGCGCGCGGGTGGCACCGTCACCCTTCCCCGTTTTCATGAGCACCACCGAACAAAGACCGCAGAGCCTCGTTCCCGAGAACTATCCTTTCACCGCGCCGCAGATGATGTGCCGTTACGTCACGGACACCGGCAAGATCCTGCCGCGCAAGTACACGCATCTTTCGGCCCGGCAGCAGCGCACGATCACCCGCACGCTAAAACAGGCGCGCAATCTCTTGCTCGCTCCGTAATCCACCGACGGGCCCGTCTTTCCCAGGCCGGAGTTTTT
>JBEKQH010000481.1:0-4664 GCA_049519915.1 Opitutaceae bacterium | reverse complement strand
GCTTTTTCAGCGCCAGTTCCGTATTTTTGAGAAACAGACGGCTGAGGATGGCAGTCCTTTTGAGCACATCTTAGCTTCCGGTCTATGGCCCCGCACTCCCGGGCTCGGCGTGCCCCAGAACCGCGTTTTTGGCCTCGAGGATCGGATGGGCACGGACACCCTCTGGATTGAGACGGACAACGGCGACAATCCCGCGATCGCTCTCGGTGCCGTGCAGGTGATCTATCCGGTGGTGCGCCTGATCTTCAAAGTCGCGGAATCCGACGACTTCACGTTGGCCTATGGCAATTCATCCGCGAGCGCCCCAAGCTACGACCTCAGCCTCGTGGCCACAAAGCTTCTTACCGCCAGCCGCACAGCGGCGCACCTGAGCGAAGTTGAGCAAGACGCCAAAACCAGAAATCCATTTGCCGGTATCAATGGTGGTCTCGTCTTTTGGGCGGCTCTGACCTTGGTCGTCATCGTACTCCTCGTGGTCGTGGCAAAGTTGCTGCCAAAGCCGGCCGCGTAGGGTCAGTGATTCAGCTACCCAAAAAAATCCTTCGCGGCTTCGCGGCCTTCGCGTGAAACCGTTCGTTTTTCGATGCCTCGGTTTGGTTCACGATCGATCCTTTTTACACAAAGATCGCAAAGATCGCGGAGTGAGGACGGCTCTTGCCGGCCATAAACGGTTTCGCGCGGCGGGCGGGTGGAGCGCGTTGACCTCAACGCGCTGATAGCGTCTGAATTGTCATCCAGAGACCTTAAGCAAGCCGCTGCTGCGGCTTGCCTGGAACAAGCCAATGAACTGTTTAGGCTCGGCGCTTCTTCTCATTGTCATTCCGAGCCTTGCGAGGTACCGAGCGAAGCGACATCAGCCATCCCACGTATATGTCCGATCTTGTGAGATCCTTCGCTGGCGCTCTGGATGACAAATGGAGACACCAAGTTCATTGGCCGAAGGCGAAGGATCTCCTATGGCTGGAGATTCCTCGTTTCTCTCGGAATGACAAACGGCGGATAATCGGCCCTACCTGCGCGACCGCGCCAAAACCAAAAATTACTACCGATCGAAGCGCCATCAGACATCCAATGGAATTACCCTTCGAGTGCTAGCGTTGTCCAAGTGGATTCTTCACTTCGTTCAGAATGACAAACCAAGAGGCCTTTCGGCCCCAGACAGAAACCCTCCGCCCTTCGCGCCCTTCGCGGCCTTCGCGGCCTTTGCGGCCTTCGCGTGAAACCGTTCGTTTTCTTTGGATCGACCTCGGTGCTCTTCGTGCCTCCGTGGTGAAAATTAAATAGCGTTCGCTAGGCGGGAGCGCCGACGAGTTACGGACAGGCTTAAAAATGGGTCGCCCAGGGGAAATCGCTCTGATTGGATGAATTTACTTCGAACCTCTTTTGACTCTTTCATAATTACTTGGCATCCCCACGAGCATGATATGGCTAGCACCGTAGCAACGCCACAAAAAGCCGCTTTCACGAAGCGCACGCGTTTTATCCGATCTTCGGTGGTCTTCGCTTGCGCCGTTGTTATTTCGTTGGGCTCGTGGCGGTACGCCTGCCAACAGGCTCGCGAGACCGAGAAACAGGTAAACAAGCAGAGAAGCGAAGCCGAGGCGGCTCGATTCGAACACACGACCGATCGCCTGGTGGAGGCGATGAAACAAAATCTGCTTGGAATCGAAATGGTCCTGCAGAGCGAGCGGGCCCTCTTCGGCGCCAGCGGAACCGTCGAACGCCCGGAATGGGAGGCCTTTGCCAATGGCATTCTGCCGCTGGCCAGTCATAGCGTGGTCGGATTGACCTACGTCGAGCGCGTGCCGCGCGCGCGTTTGCCGGCGTTTCTCGCCCAAGCGAAAGCCGAATCAGGGCCGGGTTTCAGCCTGCTCACCGGCGGCAATCTTCCGGAACTCTACATTATTCGTTACGCCAAGTCGCTGCTGAATTATCCGGCGGGAGTTGGATTGGACGTGGCCGCGAATCAGACGAGGCGCGAAGCGCTCGATCAAGCGATGCTCACCGACTCCGCGGTTCTGTCGCAGCATACCTCCTTGCTTTTGGAAAATACCAATATGTCGGCCTATCTGATGTATCTGCCGATCTATGCCAAGGGCACGGCGCCGGCCACGCCGGAAGCGCGCCGCGAATGTTTGCAAGGCTGGGCGTCGGCCCGAATACACTTCGATGATCTGGTCAGCAATTGGGGAAGTTTATCGGGAATTCCGTTAAATTATGAGGTTTATGACGGTCATAATCAAATTTCTCCCGATACCCTGCTGTTCACCACCGACGAACAACTGGTTGCGCCGACGGTGGCTCCGTCCATTGAGCCGAAGGTTCAAGACGATCGGCTTGTTCAGTTCAGATACCTCGATCTATTTGGCCAAAGCTGGACGGTCTGCTTCCTGGCGCAGCCGGCACCCGAGACCGCAGGCAGTTATGCTTTTGCCGACAGCCTGCTGGTGGGCGGACTGCTGATGGGAGCGCTTTTGGGCGGACTGGTCTGGAGCGTGGATTCGGCCAAAGGCCGGGTCCGGGAACTGTCCAACACCGAGGCGGCCTACCGCTTCCTGTTTGAGATGTCGACCGTCGGAATCTCCTGGCGCCTGGTCCATACCGACGGCTCCTGCGAACGCCACGTCAATGAGGCGCATCTGCGCATCTGCGGCATCACCCAAAAGCAAATGGACGAGCCCGGAATCTGGGTTCGCATCACCCATCCCGAGGATCAAAAAAAGCAAGATGCGCTTCGGGCCCAGCTGGAACGAGGCGAGATCAAAACTTTCGCCTTGGAAAAGCGCTACGTTCGGCCCGATGGCTCCTTCCTATGGGCGTATTACCGACTCATTCGATTGGCCCATCCCGATGGCAGTTTTGAAGAACTCTCCCTTGTCACCGACATCACCGATATCAAACGCGTGCAAGAACGGCTGGAGAACCAGGAGGCGGAATACCGCTTCATGTTCGAGATGTCGTCGGTCGGCATCTCCTGGCGCCTGTTGCGTCCGGACGGCTCCTACGACCGCCACATCAACGACGCCCATCTGCGCATCTGTGGAATCACGCGCCAGCAAGTGGACGAGCCCAACATTTGGAGCCGCCTGACTCATCCCGACGACCAACAAAAGCAAGCCGTGCTGCGCGCCCAGATGGAACGCGGGGAGATCAATGAATTCTCGCTGGAAAAACGTTACGTGCGGCCGGATGGCTCCTTCGTCTGGGTCTACTTTCGATTTATCCGCAAGGCCCGCCCCGATGGCAGCTTCGAAGAACTTTCCCTGATCACCGACATTACGGATATCAAACGGGTGCAAGAAAGGCTGGCGAACCAGGAGGCGGAATACCGCTTTATGTTCGAGATGTCGTCGGTCGGCATCTCCTGGCGCCTGTTGCGCCCCGACGGTTCCTACGACCGCCACATCAACGACGCCCATCTGCGCATCTGTGGAATCACACGCCAGCAGGTGGATGAGCCCAACATTTGGAGTCGCCTGACTCATCCCGAAGATCAAAAAAAGCAAGCCGTGCTGCGCGCCCGGATGGAGCGCGGTGAAATCAATGAATTTTCTCTGGAAAAACGTTGCGTGCGGCCGGATGGCTCCTTCGTCTGGGTCTACTTTCGATTTATCCGCAAGGCCCGCCCCGATGGCAGCTTCGAAGAGCTCTCCCTGATCACCGACATCACCGATATCAAGCGGGTGCAAGAGAGGCTGGCGAATCAGGAGGCGGAATACCGCTTTATGTTCGAGATGTCGTCGGTCGGCATCTCCTGGCGCCTGTTGCGTCCGGACGGTTCCTGCGATCGCCACATCAACGACGCCCATCTGCGCATCTGTGGAATCACACGCCAGCAAGTGGACGAACCCGGGATTTGGATCCGCCTCACCCATCCCGACGATCAAAAAAAGCAAGCCGTGCTGCGCGCCCAGATGGAACGCGGCGAGATCAACGAGTTCTCGCTGGAGAAACGTTACCTACGGCCGGACGGCTCCTTCGTCTGGGTCTACTTTCGGTTTATCCGCAAGGCGCGGCCCGACGGCAGCTTCGAAGAACTTTCCCTGATCACCGACATCACGGATCTCAAACGCGTGCAGGAAGCCGCCGAGCAGGCCAATGTGGCCAAAAGCCAGTTTCTCGCGATGATGAGCCACGAGATCCGCACCCCGCTGAACGGCGTCATCGGCATGACCTCGCTGTTGCTCGACTCGCCGCTCTCGCCCGGGCAGCGCGAGTTTGCCGAGACCATCCGCAACAGCGGCGATTCTCTGCTCGCCGTCGTCAACGGCATCCTGGACTTTTCCAAGATCGAGGCCAAGCACCTTGAGTTGGAGAAGGAAGTCTGCGGCCTGCGCGAATGCGTGGAAGGAACGCTCGACCTTGTCTCCATGAAAGCCGCGGAAAAAGGCCTCGACCTGCTCTATGAAATCGCCGCCGACGCGCCCAGCCAGGTGCTCTGCGATATCACCCGCTTGCGTCAAATCCTGGTCAATCTGCTGAACAACTCCGTCAAGTTTACCGAGCGCGGCGAAATCGTGCTCTCGCTCACCACGGCCCCCCTCGACAAAGACGTGATCGAACTCCATTTCGCCGTCC
The DNA here is from genome assembly GCA_049519915.1 of Opitutaceae bacterium. Lineage (GTDB taxonomy): Bacteria > Verrucomicrobiota > Verrucomicrobiia > Opitutales > Opitutaceae > DASRHD01. Next base: position 86 of record JBEKQH010000481.1, on the reverse strand, counting down.
GGGACACGGGCATTGGCATACCGGCCTCGGCGATGGGCCGGCTCTTCCAGGTATTCAGCCAAGTGGACGCTTCGAACACGCGAAAA
>JBEKQH010000480.1:0-5632 GCA_049519915.1 Opitutaceae bacterium | reverse complement strand
AGGGATCAGGTGTAAGGTATCAGGTGGCAGGGATCGCGGATACGTGCGCAGCGCACTCTTGTTACGTGATACCTGTTGCTGGTTACTTGCCCTTACATGGCACTTGCCACCTGTTACTTGAGACTCGCCTTCTTCATTCGTCATTCGCCATTGGTCATTGGTCAAAAGTATCCCGCCTTCTTGCGGTCCTCCATCGCCGTCTCGGAACGCTTGTCGTCCGCTCTCGCGCCGCGTTCAGTCACACGTGCGGACGCCACTTCCTGAATGATGTCAGCAAGGGTGGCTGCGCCCGATTCGACCGCACCCGTGCAGGTGGCATCGCCAACCGTGCGAAAACGCACGCGCCTCGTCTCATAGCGTTCGCCGTCGAGCAGCGTGATGAACGGGGATTTCGCCAGCAACACGCCGTCGCGATCCACGATTTCGCGCTCGTGCGTGAAGTAAATGGACGGAATGGAAAGCTGTTCCTTCGCGATGTACTGCCAGACGTCCATCTCCGTCCAGTTCGAGAGCGGAAAAACGCGGAAGTGTTCGCCATGTTGTTTGCGCCCATTAAACAGATTCCACAGTTCAGGCCGCTGATTTTTGGGATCCCATTGTCCGAACTCGTCGCGATGCGAAAAAAAGCGTTCTTTCGCGCGGGCTTTTTCCTCGTCGCGGCGCGCCCCCCCGAGACAGGCGTCAAACTTCTGCTCTTCGATGGTGTCGAGCAGCGTGACGGTCTGCAGCGTATTGCGCGAAGGGTTCGGACCCTTTTCTTCGACGGCGCGGCCAAGCTTGATCGAATCCTCCACGTAACGCACGAGCAGGCGTGCGCCGGCCTGCCGGACCAGTTCGTCGCGAAAGGCGATTGTCTCGGAAAAATTGTGCCCCGTGTCGATATGCACGAGCGGAAACGGCAATTTCGCCGGCCAAAACGCCTTTTGCGCCAGGCGCAGCATCACGATGGAATCCTTGCCACCCGAAAACAGCAGGGCGGGCCGTTCAAATTGCGCGGCTACTTCGCGCATGATGAACACCGCCTCGTGCTCAAGTTGGGCGAGATGCGTAAGATTGTAGGAGCTCATGAAAGATGGAGTTGCGGCGCGACAAACGCATGGAGCTTTTCGAGCGACTGCCCGGGCGTCCCGGCCTCGGTGTCGATCACGAGCCCGGCCTCGCCTGGCGCGGGCGGTTCGAAAACCGAATCGCGACCGGTGAATTGCTGCACGTGTCCGGACGCGGCCTTGGCGTAAAGCCCCTTCGGATCACGCCGCGCACACGCTTCGAATGAAGCGGTCACGTGCACGTCCAAAAAGTCTTCGGCTCCGATAACGCCGCGCGCCAATTCCCGCAAGGCGCGCTGCGGGGTGATGAAGGCCGCAATGACAACCACGCCGGCTTGCACCATGAGCTTCGCCACCTCGGCCACGCGGCGGATATTCTCAGCACGATCCGCGTCACCAAAGCCAAGATCGCGGTTGAGACCGATGCGCACATTGTCACCATCGAGAAGGTGCGTCGTAAACCCATCGGCATACAATTTTCTCTCTAACGCATTGGCCAGCGTGCTCTTGCCCGAGCCGCTTAGGCCATAAAGCCAAATCACACGGGCTCGCTGGCGCAGCCGTGCTTCCTTTTCCGCCCGCGAAAGGAGGCGATCGAAAATCGGATGGAGATTAGCTGGAGAGGCCATCTTTAGTTTAGTAACTTGATAAACATTTAGAACAATAGCTTTTCGCAACTCTGTGCAAGCGGAAATTGCGCTTTTTCTCGCGATATTCGACGCCGACCATGAATAGCACCCTCACTTGATCTGAAATCCGGCAAACGGCGCTTCGCCTCGCCGTCCGCTGCGCTCGACCTTGCGAATAAAGCCATGCATGCGCTCCTCGATCGCGGTGATGAAAGCCGACACTTCGTCTTGTTCGCCCGCAGCCTCCAGCTGCACGCGCCCGTCCGGCAAGTTGGTGACAAAGCCGGATACCTCGAACCCTCTGGCCACCTGGAGCGTTACAAAACGGAAGCCGACCCCTTGCACGTGTCCGGAAAAGAACACGGTCTCGTGATAAACATCTGCCATGGAATTGCACCGAGTATCGTCGGCCCGCACAGTGGTTCAATCCACAAAATTTCGCTTGGAAAGCGCTGCCCTATTTCGGATTTTTCGTTGCGTTTACCGGCTTCTGATTCATCCTTCTCCACAAGCATGAAGGATTTTAATTCTGACAGCTCTCCGGACGGCGATTGGGATGAGCGCGGCGAACTCGCCTGGAATGAGTTCGATTGGGAAAACTATCTACGCGAACAGGATGATGTGATTCGCCGGTATCTCACCCTCTACGAGAGCCTGAAAAATCAGACCGAGCGGATCGACGAGGTAGCGCACCGGATGGGCTGGGACCAGGAGACTTGGAACGCCGAGGAGACCGAAGAGACGGCGGCGGAACCCGCCGACCTCGGCGATTTCGACCTCGAGCCATATACGGTGCATAAGAACCCTGTTTTCATCGCGACCAAGGCCCTCTATCTCAGCCTCACGCATATGTGGCAGCACGTAGCGTCCGATCCGACTCGGGTGGCACAGCCCCTGGCGCTGGCTTTTCAAACCCCGTTGTTCCGGGGCGAGCAGCACGCCTGCCTCGCGATTCAGGCGCTCGATCTGGGCGACTACGCGATGGCCATCAGCCTGTTCAAACGCGCGCTGCGTGAGCTCAATAATTCGCTTTCGCTCCTCGATGAGCGCGCCGCCTCCCGCCACCGGGCCGTGGCGGCCTTCCGCGACGACGCTTTGCCCCGAATTTTCGATCTGCGCGAAATCTGGCTTCGGGTGATGAACGAATGCCGCAGCGAACTCGAGCGACCGGTTGAAGACGACGACGAAGCGTAGCCGTGGGTCGGACTTCGCCTCCGCACGGCTAAACCAAAATGGCTGGTCCGTTTTGGAACGGGTTGGCAGCAATTGACTTGGACGCGAATGGCTTCAAGGCCAGAAAAAGCAGAGCGGCTTTTTTGGCCTGTCCCTTCCTCCGTTTGGAAAATCTTCAGATCTGCCCGTTTTTTGCTGCTACGATGGGGAATGAGCACGAGCTTCAAACCTCTAGTAGATGAACCTGCGCTAATCGAAAGGGCGGAAAACGCCCTGCGGCAAGGAAAGCTGAAAGAATGCCGGCGCCTGGCCGCACCGGTCTTTCGGCACTATTGCATGCACAACCGGCCGCTCTCTCCGGCCATGGAAAGATTATTCGGGGTATATGTCGCCATTTCACAGGGATACGGAGGCGAGACGGGCGGGGCCGTTTCAGTTTAAAATAGAAAGCCAAAATTTACACGATAGCCCACGAGTATCCCTTGCACCGAGGCAAGCGACCTGCTTACTGCCAGTTGCACGACCATGCCCAAAGCCGGTTCCTTTCCCTCCCACGCCGATCTCGGGACCATCCTCGTCCCTGAGGCCACCATCAAGCGGCGCCTCAAGAAACTCGCGCAGGAAATCATGGCCACGTACGGCAATGAGGAGATCACGGCCATCTCGATCATCAACGGCGCCATCATTTTCACCGCCGGGCTCCTCCGCGAAATCAAAAATCCGGTGCGGCTCGATTGCATTCGCATCACCAGTTACCGCAACGAAACAAAGTCCATCGGCAAGCCGCAGATTCTGCACAACCTCACGCTCGACATCAGCAATCGCCACGTGTTGCTGATCGACGACATCCTCGACACCGGCAAGACGCTGGCGATGGTCGTCCAAGTCATCAAAAAGCTCGGCCCCGCCAGCGTGCGCACGTGCGTATTGCTCGAAAAAGATGGCCGCCGGGAAGTCTCGCTCGTGCCCGATTTCGTGGGTTTCAATATTCCCGACAAGTTCGTCGTCGGCTACGGGCTCGATTTCGCCGAACGCTACCGCAATCTGCCCTGCATCGGCGTGCTTAAGGCTCACCTGCAAAACCCGCCCGAGTGGGCGTGATCCTCGCCGTAAAAATTAGGAAGCCAGGAAGCGGGGAAAAATCACGCGTCACGAGCCGACCGTTCCCGGCTCACGCGTTTTGCCGTCAGTATTTTGGCAGCAAAGTTCAGCAACAGACCATGCTGTCGGTCGGTGGCCTTCAAATAGGAACGAACTGTCGCAAAGTGGATGTCCTCGAAGGCGCTGATGGTCTTCAGTTCGACCACAACAAGTTCTTCCACTAACAAGTCGAGACGATGCTCCCCAACTTGCTTGTCACGATAATGGATGGGCACGTACACCTGTCGCCGGAATTTTAGACCAAGCTCAGCCAACTCAAGACAAAGAGCCTCCTCGTAAACAGACTCCAAAAATCCTGGGCCAAGCTCTCGATGCACGGCAATGGCCGCACCGATAATTTGCCCGGTTAATCCTTCAAGTTCCATTTCTTGGCTTCCTGGGTTCCTAATTAGCTACGACCTGATATTTGCCATAATAGCAGGCTTTCGGCTCCGCCGAAGTGACGAGCCAGAGTCTCTATTCTTTTTCTGATTTTTTTAGTTTCCGGTTTTGCTTTCCGAGCGCCTGGGACTTTTGCTGATCCCATGCTGACCAAGGCCGAAATCGCGGGCTTGCGCTCGCTTCACGAAAAACGAAATCGCGAAGCCACGGGCCTCTTTGTCGTCGAGGGAGAAAAAGTCATCGGCGAGCTGCTCGCCTCCAAGTATCCCTTCCTGGATATCTACGCAACCGAGGCGTGGCAGCCCGCCACCCGCGACGATCGTGTGCACATCACCAGCGCAGAGGAGATGTCGCGGATCAGTCATTTTCCCACCCCCTCCCCGGTGCTGGCGGTAGGACGGATCGAACGGACCGCCTTGGTCGCCGGCGAACTTGGCCAAGGCCTCACCTTGGCTCTCGATCGAATCCAGGACGCCGGAAATGTCGGCACCCTGCTGCGCATTGCGGACTGGTTTGGGCTCGACCGCGTGGTGCTGTCGCCCGACTGCGCGGATCTTTTCAGCCAGAAGGTGATCAATGCCAGCATGGGGTCTTTTGCCCGCCTCCGCATTTTGTCGGCTCCCCTCGACCAAGCCCTTGCCGGGCTGGCCGTTCCCATACTTGGCTGTGACCTAAAAGGTTCGGATGTTCATCAACTGCCGCCGATGAAACACGCCGTCCTCGTCATCGGCAGCGAAGGCCGGGGGCTGTCGGCCGGAGTCCAGTCCCGTGTGTCCGAACGCATCACCATCCCGCGATTTGGCGACGCCGAGTCTCTCAATGCGGCTGTCGCCGCAGCTATCGTTTGCGACAATCTGAGACGACTGGCGGGTTAAGATCTTTTTGTTTCGGGTTTTGGCGCGGAGCACAGGGCGGATTATCCGCCGTCTGTCATTCCGAGAGAAACGAGTAATCTCCAGGCACGTGAGATTCCTCGTTGCACTCGGAATGACAATTTGCGGGGTGAGCCTGCTTCGCTAAAGCTACGAAGGCCAGGGGGCACCCCGCCCACAACGGGACCAATCCGAGCGCCCAGTTCATTGGCTTGTTCCAGGCAACCCCGACAAGTCGGGATTGCTGAGGGTCTGCCAATGAACGGATGCCACTTGCGCACGAATTCAGCCTTTCTAGGTGGAGCGGCTTGACCTCAAGACGCTCTCAGCGCGTTGAGGTCAACGCGCTCCACCCGCGCTGCCGCGCGAA
>JBEKQH010000479.1:0-4804 GCA_049519915.1 Opitutaceae bacterium | reverse complement strand
CATTGCCGATGCTGGTGATACCGGCCGATGTGCCGTCGAAGACTTGCGTCGTATTGACCGGTGCAATGCCAAGATCGAGATTGCGTCCGGCCAGCACTTCGAGGGTTCCCGGGCCGCCGATCTGGATGTCACCCGCCTCGGCGGCACCGGTGAGATCGTTTCCGGCTTCCTTCCGCAAGGGTGTCTCTTGATCGAAGGCAATGATATCGCGTCCAGCGTTTACGACGCTAACATCGCTCGCAGCGTCGTTCTGAAGGTAAAGCGCGATGTCGGTGATATCGCTCCCGGCGACGACCTGGGCAGCTTTGCCGGCAAACAGCTCGAGACCGGAAATGTCGCCAGTACCCGCGTAAAGCTGGATAGGCCCTGTGGTATCGTTGTCATGGAGCGGCCCCAACACATCAGTTCCGGCCCGCAGACTCGTTCCATGCAACGTCTCCTCGGTCTGCAAGCCGAAGTCATTGCCCGGCACCGCCATCGTGGCCCCCGACTCGGTAAAGAGCGCAGTAAAACTGCCCAAAAAAACGGGCGAATCGGAGGGTTCGGTTCCCCACGCATTGACTTGTATAATGCCGGTCTTTTGTGCCGAAATCTGGCTCGCCGTGAAAGTCAAGGACAACGGATCGTAGATCCCCGGCAGATTGTTTGGGCTGGTATCTGAAAGATCGATCTGACTGTAATCCCACACATTTAACGAATTTTTTTGCAGACCATTGATCGAGCCGGCCGCGGCGAGATCGATGGTGCCGCTGGACGAGGGCGACAAGGTCAGGCTGCCCACCAAATTGACGTCGCCGGAAAAAGCGGTCGCCTGCAACGTTCCGGGCATCAGCGCCGCTGCCGTCTTAAAATAGCCGAGTTGAGAACCGGAGGTGACGTAATCCACCAAACCGAGCCAAGGTTGAGACTGGGCCAACGAACCGCTGTAACCCTGCTCCAGCACATACCCATACCACGCAGCCAATGATCCGGAATCGGGATTGCCGTTATTAGGATCGTCTTGCAATGTCACGCTCCCGGCCAGCGATGAAACTTTGACCGCGTCCGTCGTGGCATAGGTGGAGAAATAGGTCCTATCGTAGTAGGAGTTGTCGATCCCCTGCGGCAGGAGAAAGGGATTAGCCACCGGTCCCAGCACGACCGAGCCGCCGGCGGTCACATCGAAACTGCCCTCGCCTAAGAACAATGTAGTGGGTAGCCAGGAAGTGGAATCGAGGTAAGACGGATCCAACGAAGACGCCGTGCTGCGGGTGATATTGGTCCGGATTTCATTGCCGGCGCTGAGCGTGCCCGAGCCACGTTCGACGTAATATACCCCGCCATTGATATCATGGCCCGCCTTCACCGCCACGTCCCCGCCGCCGAGCTCAAATAACGTCTGGTCGGCCGCGGTTTTGTCACCGTTCGGAAGCTGATAGGTGACACGCGCGTTGGTCGGCGCCACCGCATCGACATTGGCGATGTCGTGTCCAGCCGTCAGCGTGACGTTACCGCCGCCCAACGCGCCGACATCTTCGAAGAAGTTGCTGAAGTCGACCCACCAGGTGGTCGAAGAGATCTCATGGTTGGGCGTTCCGCCCGAGGTCCTTGAACTATTGCCAAGGATGGTATGGGACACGGCAAAATTGGAAGCATTCACATAACCACGCCGATAGAGCCAATTGGTAGGCAGTTCCGCCGAAGAATCCGGGGTCGTCTGGCCGTTCGCTGTGTTCAACAGCTCGTCAACGATGTCGTGCTGGGCGAAAATCGTCACATCGCCGCCATCCTGGCTGTACTGCGCCGGATAAGGATTGGCTCCGGCGGTCTCAAAGCTGTTTGGTGCCGTTAGGCCTGAGCTAACATTGTAATATTGCAGGTTGGGTTGACTAAATTCGCTCGCCGGAAGTGCCGGCACCTGGCTGCCCGCCGTATAGATTGTCGCCAGCGGGTTGAGCAACTGCACGTCCTGGCCGGCAAAGATGTTGATATTGCCGGTGCCAGTCCGGATGACTTGGTAATACTGTTCGATCGTGTTGGTATCATTGGCCGGGCTCGTCAAGGTATTGCTGCCAAAGCCGTAGCCCAGTTGGAGCGAACCAGCGCCATTGAGCTCGGACGTAGGCAAAACCCGACTAGCATCAGCCGCGGTTAAGTCTGCGCCGGCCGTCAAATTATAGGACCAGGAAAAGGTCTCTGATTGGCCATTGGTGGGTGCGGGCATCAGACGAGCCTGCCACTCGCCGCCGGCCGAACTCGCCGGCGTCGGGCCAAACCCATCGCTAAGGCTGGCCCCGGAATCAAATACCAGATTGCCGACCGCGCGCAGCGTCAGGAGGCCTGGCTCACCCGAGCCGTCGCCGTTGGGAGTCCCAGTATCTACATTCGGCCCAAAACGAAAGGTCGAGAGATCCCAGGTGCTCGGCAACGTGATATTGCCCTGGTTGGTGGTCGCGTCGTTGTTTACGATCTCCGCACTCGGCTCGATAGCGATCGACGGATTGTTCAGAAGAAAGCTGCCGTTGCTCGCATAGACGCTATTGACGAAATTTTTGCCGTCGGTCATGACATCCGCCTCGACTGAATTGGTAATACCGTTGGTAATAACTCCATTGGAGGTATTTTCTGCCGTGACCGAGGCGGAGCTGGTGGAAGCGCTGGAAAGATTGAAGACCTCAAGCCCGGCGAGAACGATGCTGGAGGCCCCGTCGATCTTGCCGAGGTCGGTGCCGAGCGAACCAATGAGCACCGTGCCACTGCCAAACGCGGTTTGCGGTTCAACCACTTGCAACGTGCCAGTGAAAAGGTCGACGCGGTTATCGACCGGCGCAGCCACGGCGGGATTGAGGGCCATGTCTTCCGGCGTGAAGTGATTCGCCACGCCGAGGTCAATTTGCGCCCCTGGCGCTAGATTGACAAATGCGGAAGCATTGAAGCTGGAACTCGTATAACTGCCGGCTGAAAGAGAAATAGAGCCACCCTTGCCGGCGTCGCTATAACAAAAGCCGGCCGCATTGAGCCAGGCGGTCGAATCGAGTTGGAGGTTTCCCTCCGCCGCCAGACTGATCGTTCCGCCTGTCGGATCCGTGGGGTCGATCGAGCCGGTGAGCGGTGCGCTTTGGTTCGCGTTAAGGATACCCGAGGCGTCGATCGTGCCGGCGATCTCGATCATGCCTGCATCGGCCGACAGGTTGACGGCATGGGCCGTCAATTTGCCGTTGCCATCGAGCAGGACTGACGAGTCAGCCCGGTCGCGAACGGAAATCGACTGCGTGAAACCTCCGGCGAAAAGGAGGCTGCCGAGCGCATCGAGATTGCCGCCCGGAATGCTCCCGACATCGAGGGAGAATGTGCCGGCTTGTCCGCCGGCCCCGCCCTGGCCGGATAGGGCCCCGGTCGGCACGCTAAAGTTATTCATCGCCGGCGCGTAGATAGCCAGGGTGCCGGCACTGCCGGCTTGCGGCTGGGCCGAAACATTGACCGCGCTCCCAGCCGCGAGGTTCACGTTGCCATTGTCCGACGTTAACGTGATCTGTCCGCCGCCGGTGTATTCCGAAACGCCGAAGAAAGGCTTTCCCGTGCCGCTGACATCGACCGTGCCGCCCACCGAAAGATCGCCATGATCCGCCTCCACGCTGAGGGTGCCGCTATGCAAGATGACGCTGGTATTGTCGATGGTGACGCCATCCGAGCTGCCGGGCGAAACTCCGTTTTCTGCACCGATCAAGGTCAGGCTGACGCCAAGACCCTTCATCGCGTCATTCGCGGGATCGTCCGACGTATCATTCGCTAGGGGCACCGGCACGGGCAATCCATTAGGATTTGCGACGGTCAAGCCGCCGCCCATAGTTGTGCCGGGAATACCCGTGCCGGCTGTGATCGTTTGACTGGCCCCATTCGCGCCCGTAAGCACGGGCGTATTCATCACTAAACTGCCCTGTGTAGCCAAGCCGCCCGTGCCTTGCACGGCGATGCCATTGTCGGCGTTCAGGGTGACGCTTCCATACTGATCGATAGCAAGCTGGTTGGCGCCCAGAGTAATCGTGCCCGGTCCGGCGTCGAACGTAAGCGCCCCGCTGAGCGTCGTCGCCGTCGGACTTGGGCCCGGATCCGTCCCACTCGCGCTGTTATCGAGAAGTATATTATTTTGCGCATAGAACGTCGCATTTCCACCGCCGGTATTGAAGCCGCGGATTTCTCCGGCATGCAGCGAAAGGTTCGCCAGCGTGGGCTGCCCGACTGCATTGAGACCGACGGCCCCGGTGCCATAGATATCGATCGAAGAATAGCTCAACAACGAAAGGGAAGTCGCCGAATTCTCCAGCTCTTGCAAAGTCCCGCTCGACAAAATCAAGCCGGCGGTCGGCTGCAGGGGCCCCGGATTGTCCAGGAGCAGACTGATTTGCCCGCTGCCAAACTTTATGGCCGATCCATTCAAGGTGGCGTTGAGCGAGGCGGTGCCCGTCGAATCGAGAATGATCGACTCTCCGGAAATCGTCGCGTTTCCGATGATCGAAATAGTCGCCGCGTTACCCGGGTTCACGCTGGTTCTCACGATTGAGGCCGATGGATCGCTGCTCACCCGCAAGAGCGTGCCATCGCCGCTACCGGCCGTAGTCGAGTTTCCAAGCAGGAGCGTCTCCGCCGAATTAGGCAGCGTCCCCGATTGGGTTACCTGCGCGCCTGAAGCAAGGGTCAGATTTAGATTTGCCACCAGGATGACATCGGGACCGGTCAACGATTCGCCGGGACCGGGATTAGCCACCGTCAAACGGTTGGTCGCAACCGTCACCGTTGTCCCATCCGTAGTCGACTGGCGGACGCC
>JBEKQH010000478.1:0-3260 GCA_049519915.1 Opitutaceae bacterium | reverse complement strand
AAAGATGGGCTGCGCCGGGCCTCAATCCGGGATTTCCATTCCTTCCGCGTCACCTGGGTTACGCTCGCTCTGACCGCCGGCGTGCCGCTGGAAATCGTCAAGAAGGTCACGGGACATCGCACCGCGGAGATCGTGATGAAGCATTACTTCCAGCCGGGTCAGGAGGATTTTCGGCGGACGCTGGCTTCAAAGCTTCCGGCGATGCTAAGCGGCAGTATCGAGCTGAAGCCCATTGAGCCGGAGGAACTGATAGCCAAGTTCAAAGCCATGACAGAGGAAACCTGGCAGTCCATACGCGATGAGCTTCTCCATCGCCTCGCTCCTGAAGAGGCGCTTGAACTGGTTCCCGTCTGAGCGGAAAAGCGAAAGGCTTAAGCCATCGATGATTGGAAAACGTGATACAGTTAAAATTAAGCTTTAACTATTTCACAATGTGTAATCATATTTGTTTCGAAATAAGCAAATAGTTCAAATATGGTTACATCTATAAAACAAACTCCAATCAAATCCCTGGCTTCCCTGCCTCGGGGCGCACCCCTTGACGTCTCGTTGCTGAAGGAGTTGGGGGTCTCGTCGGCGCTCGCTTCCCACTACGTTCGCTCGGGCTGGCTCGTGCGCTTGGGCCGCGGGGTATTCATGTTTCCCAACGACACGCTTCAGGTGGGGCCCTCGGTGAAGTTCCTCGCCCGCCGTTTGCACGGCTTGCACGTCGGGGGAAAAACGGCTCTCGCCTGGCGCGGCGTCCGCCACAACGTGGGCCCACGCGAGCGGCTTAGCCTGTGGGGCGAACTGCGATGGTCTCTCCCTCCGTGGTTCACCGGGCGTTTTCCGGCCCGTTATGTGGCGCGGAAACTTTTCGATTCCACCCTGCCCGCCGGCTTCGGCCTGCAAACCTTGCCGGAAACACCGGATGGCCCGGCTGTGTCCGGGCCAGAGCGTGCGCTGCTGGAGCTATTAAGCGATGTCGGCGCCAAACAGGGACGCGAAGAAGCCCGCAACATCATGGAGGGCGTGCGGTCGCCCCGTCTCGATGTGCTCGGCCGGTTGCTCAAACATTGTCCCAGTGTGAAAGTCGTACGCCTCTGTCTGCAATGGGCGGAGGAATTGAACCTAGACTGGGCCGCTGATGCGCGCAAACTGGCCGGGCCGCGCGGTCGCGGTCGATGGGTTCAAAAACTTTCCGATGGCACCACCCTCATCCTGAAACCGTAATGGACAAATCCTACGTTGATACCGTCCGCCTCCTCCTTGAGGTTGTGCCAGACGTTTTCCAAGCGGGCTGCTTTGCAATGAAGGGCGGCACGGCTTTGAATCTTTTTGTGCAGGATATGCCCCGGCTGTCGGTGGACATCGACGTGGTCTATGTTGCGCATGACAAGGGCCGCGAGGCGGCGCTCGCGGAGATCGGCTCTGAATTGAATGCCATGCACCGGCGACTGCGAAGCCGTGGTCTCGATGCACAAGTAACCAGCACCAAGACCGGCGACGAAACGAAGCTGTTTATCCGCCGCGACCGCCAAGAGGTAAAGATCGAGGTCAACCATGTCTTTCGCGGCACGCTCCTGCCAACCGTGCAAAGCCGGTTGGTGAAAGCGGCCAGCGACCTGTTCACGACATCAGTGACAGTTCCGATGCTGGCCATGCCTGAACTTTACGGAAGCAAGCTGGTGGCTGCCATGGATCGGCAGCATCCGCGCGACTTTTTCGACGTGCATGGCATGTATCGAAGCTTTGGCCTCACCCCGGAAATCGTGGAATGCTTTGTCTGCTACCTGGCAGGTCACAACCGACCCGTGCACGAGGTGATCTTTTCACATGACGTTGATCTGAAGCCAGCGTTCAGCGAGGAATTCATCGGCATGGAGCGGGAGCCGATTCCGTTGGCTGAATTGCAGGCCACGCGTGAACGCCTGCGGCGCGATCTCGCCGCGTCGCTGACGGAGGCGCACAAGCGCTTCCTTCTGGGACTTGTCGCTGGCGCGCCTCCCTGGGATGCGATGAAGTTTCCTCATCTGGCCGATCTTCCAGCAGTGCGATGGAAGCTTCAAAATCTTGCCCGCCTAAAGAAGTCGAATCCGGCAAGGTTCCAGATGCAGACCGACGAACTTCAAAGGCTTTTTTCACGCTGACTTTAGTTTGCGTTTAAATTGACTGGACACGCCTTCGTGAAAGAAATCAATGAGGCGTTGGTGGAGCCATCGCTCCACCCGTATCTTGCCCCAATATTCTCATGTCCGCTGCCGATGTACTGATCGCCCCGCCCGGTGAACTTTCCGAGAAAAGCAATTCGGCCGCCAAACGGATTCTGGTCGTGAGTTCATTTACAGTGATTCGGGATCTCCTGGAGAATTTCCTTCAAATCAATCACCACTTCGTTTTCACCGCTTCGGACGGCGCTGAGGCTCTGGATCGGGCGAGATCACAGCAGGTGGATTTGATCGTGATTGACAGTGACATGGCCGAATCGGGCATGGTCCGCGCCCAGTTCAAAACCGATGTGGCCACGTCGCATTTGCCAGTGCTTTGGCTCGGCACGCGATGCTCGAAAGAGAATTTTGATCCTCCGGCGACGGCGGGCACAGACAGCGTCCTGCCCATGCCGTTTACTTTCAGTCAAATTAGCAAAGCGGTCAGCGGGCTTTTGGGGCCCGCGTAATTCAGGCGAATCCGTCATGGCACTCAACGGGACGCCACGAAACCTAAACGTTGAGGCTTCAATCCCGTATAAAGGAAAATGGCGGCTCGCGAAAGTGAAAGGCAGTTACGGAGGCGGACATGAACCCGAGATTCACTCCGTGGTTCTTTTGGCGTTCAACAAAGATCTCGTAGCGGAGCTGGATGACGCCCAACGGGTGGCGATCATTAACGAATTCAAGGCCGCGGCAAAGATGGAAGAACGTGGTAATTTAGGGCGTTGGCCAAGATAACTTGAGTCGCATCGTTTACTCGCCGTTCTGACGAACATTGAGATTTGTCTTCACAACAATCCCGTCGCCCTGAAGGAATACCATCCCTGCCCTTGCGGGTCAGCGTTCACATCACCGACAATTACGTGATCCATCAGGATAACATCGAGAACTTTTGCCGCTTCGCGAAGTTGTCGGGTAACTTGAATGTCGGCCGCACTCGGGGCTGGGTCACCCGTTATGCCGTATGCGGTATAAGCGGCGTTATGCCGCATCCCGTTTTATGCCGCACCGAGCCCAGCTTTCAGTCGAAGCAGGCACTCAAAGATGCGGCATAAAACGAGCGATTTCAGA
>JBEKQH010000477.1:0-3276 GCA_049519915.1 Opitutaceae bacterium | reverse complement strand
CCTTTTTGCGAGCTCTTCTCGCTCAAGGTGCAACCCCTCAGAGTGGCTGGTTTTGAAGTGGCCAGCCCTGGCCGGTTTTAACTGGCCGCTGACACGGTCGTCGGCAACGATGTGGCATTTATCCTGATAATCATTCGTCACACCTCATGGTAGCAGCATTTTTTCGCCCCGCGAAAAAATGGTGGCAAGACCCGGAATCGAATGGCAGAGGTCGATTTTCCGGTTTTCATGATGTTTTTTGACTGCAAAAACTTGGGAAAGTTGCGGATGTTTTTCAAGCCGCCCAAACGCAGATTTTTTTGCGCCATTCATACGATAGCTATGCGCTGCGGGTGGATCGTCGGCCGCCGCGCTTGGCGTCACGTTGTCGCTGTGCTTGCCCAATCTCAACTGCATGGTTGTGGAGGAAGGGAATCTCGAAAATTTCGGCGATGCGTATGCACATTGTGCCATCAGGTTTGAGAAATGCGTCATGAACACTGGTGGGGGGAGGGCGGTTGGAAACGAAGAACGAAAAAACAAAACCTGCAGCGACAAAGGTCCAGACATGTTGATCTTCGACCAGTGCGCGACCGGGAGGCACGATTAAATCAGGGATATGTCTTCTATTGTGCATCACGGCAGAAATCAGGCACGGAAACATCAAATAGCCGGCAGGGTCTTCCTTCTGGAGCAGCTCGTGGATCAGAGGTTCATATGAACCAAGTTTGACGCCCGTAAGAAATTTTAGGGATGTCACTCCCATGCGCCAAAGTAACGACATGAAGAACAACTTGAGTGGTGCATATTTTAACCCTGCAAAAAAAAGGATATTACCCTCCTGGCGGAGCCCGATCGATTCGCCACCAAAAAAGACTTTACTAGCATACTTCTCGTACCGGCCGAATTTTTGCTCGCACTCGTGGCAAAGCAGATTTTCTCGCATGCCCTTTTGGAATATCACCTCCTTAACCGACGGCGTGCTGCTCAGTCCAAAAAATCGGTGCTTCGAATCGTACATGTCCTGATGCATGAACTCCGGAATGATATGCGAATTTCTCAGAGGCTTGGTCAGTCCGCAAAGCCGACACGTACGCGCTTTCGATTGGGCTGTCGTCGCCTTAGCATCCATACGAATCAACGACTCAGTGCGTTTTTTTTGGTACCAGCTCGGGCCAGCGGTCGCTGACCGCGCTCGCGAGCCGCAGTAAGAGCACGATCGAAGTGTGGGCCTCGGATTCTGTAATTCCAGACTCGTGCCCGTGGGCAGCGTCATCTCGCCAGTATTTCAAAAGACCGAGGCCGGGGTTGATCGTCCGCTGGACGTGCTCTGGTGCATCAGCGAGTGCCATTCGCTCAACTTTCTGTCGCCCCCCGGTTGCCCGATAAACCTTCAGCACCTCGGATTCGGTTCGCTTCGAGCCCGCGAGCGTCAAAAGGATCGACTCTGCCGCCGCGCCACACATGACACAGCAAGCGAGGTAAGCATGCGCCGTCCAGCATCGAATTGCCTCTTGGGTCCGCTCTTGGAAAGCCAATCCGAATCGGCCCCGGTAGGCCTCGAGGAGCTTCGCGATCTCAATCGGCTCGGTGGGGATGTACTCGGTATCGTCAATCTCTTTGAGCCATACCTTGCCCAATGAGGTGAGACTGTAGCCGAAGTTGTAGCCGGCGTCTTGCCCGCGGAACGTTTTGGGTTCTGGTCGTAATATTGCTCGGCAACAGAGGAGCCACGCCGCCTCTGCGCAAACCGGGATATTCTCGCGAACGAATGGCTGCTCGTAAGTAAGACGGCTTGGATCGCTGTCGGGATTGGAGCGCGCAAGAACGTCGGGAAGATAGAGGTCGTAGTCCCCATTATCGGCGGGATTTCGATTCGGCGCTCTGAGCGTCCTGACGATCAGATCATGGGCCTCTGTCTGTGACAAGTGCTTCGTCATCGATGTTGAGATTTCTCGGCGTCTGTTGGTAGTGTTTGACTTCAGGCGGTCTGCAATTCCCTAACGTGGGCAATATCGCGCCGGCCAATGGCTCGAAGCTGTTCCGGCAGCAGCGTAACCACGCTCACCGTCTCACCGGCCAACGTCATGAACTCGACCTCGTAACCGGCTCCGCCCGGATGAACGTGCACGACCGTTCCGAGGTCTCCGGCTATTAAGACTTCCGCCAACAGGTCTCGGGTAAGTACGATGCGATCATGTTCTTTAATCATGATTTTGAAGGGTAATCAGTTGGCTTACGCGACCGCTTTCAGAACGGCTTTTCGCATGGGGCGCCACTTGGCGCCGCCGCCAAACATCGGGGTCGATCTTGCGGTGGACGTATCCACCTGTCCCATCGGACGTGACCTGCGCCACCCGCGCAGGCGCGATTTCACCGCGCTGGATGGCCTTCATCTGCTTCACGGCTTTCAGGAGATGTTTGAAACTTTTCGGTTTCATGGGTTAGTTCATATGAAACTGCCGGACTGGACACCAAAGGCGCCTTCAGTTACGTTTTCGACCACTAAATGAACACCGCAGTTCATCTCCTGCAAGACATCCGGCGCGCATGTCGCGCTGCCGGCAGGTTGGGCCGTGATGAATTGATCGGCATCGCTGTTGCCCGCGGATGCCGTCACTACGCGGCTTTTGTGCCGCCGGAGCTGGTTAATGACCGGCCGGACATACCGCATGAGGTTTTAGGCTGTGCTCTGCTCGCCGGCCCGCAGGACGTGGAAACTTTCCGGGCAATCCGGGTCGGTGCAATGATTCTCAGCGATGCCGGTAATTCTGCGCACACGATGGCCGATGCGGCCGACGCGTTTGGCGTGACTGCGCGATTGCTCCATATCGCCCGTGTCGGCGCAGAAGCCGATAACCGGCCTGATTTTTGGCGTGACGTACTGGCGCACCTGCCGGCCACAGATAGTGCATCGGAGGCCCGGTTCCTGCCGAATGCATCGCGGTTTTCTGTCGAGAACCGGCTTAATGGCCACGGGCGCGGTGCTGATCGGGTCTGGCTTCACACCAATTACCGGCGGTGAACCCCGCACATACCATCGCGGCTGCGCTGGATCGGCACCTCACAGCCCCGACCAAAATCATTGTTTTTGGCTCGGCCGCGCTGTTGCTCGACCGGAGATTCGCGGAACGTCTGCAAGGCAGGGTGACCAACGACATCGACATCATCATTCCGGCGAGCAGTGAAATGTCCGTCGATGCCGATGCGAGTTTTTGGGGCGCGATTGATGCGGTGAACAAAGAACTTGCACGGGACGGCCTCTACATTTCGCACATTTTTCCCGAGCGTGACGTT
>JBEKQH010000476.1:0-3496 GCA_049519915.1 Opitutaceae bacterium | reverse complement strand
CGTGAACAGCTGAAAAAGGATTTTAAAAAGCAGGGGGCGGATATGGAGAGGCTGGCCTTGCTAGGTGGATGGCGGGCGGCCTGGCGGGAAGAACGCGAGGCCGAATGGGAGAAGCGCCTGCAAGCGGCGGTTAAGATCATAAAAGTAGACCTAAAGAAGCTTTCCGGACCTAAGTCGGCGCCGGAGAAGGTGCTATTGGCTGCCTTGCTCAAGGCCACAACCGGAGCCAGCAATGGCTGGCTTGCCGTCCGCCTGGGCATGGGGCAGCCTGCCAGCGTGAGTCAATTCGTCCGACGGTTTCGTCTGAACGGCGGAGCAAATAAAAAGGGTTACCAACGCGTATTGTCAAAAGTCAAGACATGACCCCCTGTGGCTTCTCCCTGTGGCTTCTATGAATGACATCGATCCGTTAGGGCTATTTAGTTGGTGGGATTTTGGTGGCGGTGTATTGAATTTTACTGCTGGCCTAGGCAATGCGGTCTCGTTCGGAGGATCTAATTGGTTGGCTAAACAAATAGACGGAACATTGATGGGTGCTGATGCGGCGGCAGATATTCAGTATTCGCAAGATTGCTCTGGGGCTTTTAAGGCGGGAGAATGGGCGAGTCTTGGGCTTGGGTTGGGGCGCTTAGGATATGCAGGGTTGGCAAAAGGTACATCAATGTTTTTTGCTGCTGCAGAGGGCGCACCTGTGGCGAATGCTATGGCTGCAGTGTCCGTCCGAAATGGCTTAAAGATCGCATTTAGAGCTGGTTTATGGAGGTCTACACGAATTTATTCATTTGAGCAAATGGCCGCAAAGTATGGAGCAGCAGAGAAAATTATTGCCGCCGCGGGGCGAACCAGTCCGTATTACAATGGGCTTGGATCTTTGGCAGCGTCCGGAGGATTAAAAGGACTGAATTCAGGGTACGGTTGCCAAAAGAAATGACGATCACGGAACTCAACTCCGCGCCCAATGGGGAAAGAACGATCGAAATTCGCTGTGACGAACTATCGTTAGGGGCGATTCTTCGCTGCTTGAGGCGAATCCCAAATGCTACGGTAAAAGATATACGGCACAATCCTATGACAGATGATACATCGGTGGAGATAGAATTCAAGGGCTACCATTTTAAGCTCTATACTCCATTCTCTGATTATTTGATCAGCAACAAGGAGCCATGTTCGGAAGAAATCTGGGAAGAGTTTATACATTTTTTTTCCGACTACAAAGTCCGGTGGTGGGAAAAGATTTTCTAACCAGCCTCCATCGTGACGAGCCGAGGCAAAGGGGTCAGGTAGCATGAAAGGCGGCTAATTGCATGACAGGTGGTATAGCCGTTCCAATTGTCGCCGCTGGTAACCACATTGGCGGTGATATTGGTCAGTGGCTGGATCAAATCTATAGTTGTATTCAGAGCACATCCAGACGGCGTGGGTGGTACGACATCGGAAGATAGTTTTGATATGCTGCCCTGCGATGAAAACATTGCAGACGGAAGTGGTGGACACTGGCGAGAAGCGTGACACGCGAGGGCCCTGAAATTCTCGGGCACGGCTCGCTGGCCACGACCGAGCGTAACCTGCATCTGAACATCGACGACTTGAAGGCGGCGCACCGCCGGTTCCATCCCAGGGAGTAGGAGGGGGGTTAGTTGCTGTCGAATTGCTCGTAACGGCTGCCGAGGTGCAGGAATGCCCTGCGGTCGCGACCGACGATGGCCGCTTGTGCGCGCTCGGCGAACGCGAGCTGCCAAGCGTCATTCTCGCCGTAGCGTGTGCCGGTCTTGCGTGCGCGGCGCTGCAACTCGGCGCACTTGGTCGCGTGCTGGAATCCGATGCTCTGCGGAATGTAGTGCGCAATAAACGCCATGCCTTCTTGCGCATCGCGGCAACCCTCCAGGAACTCGGCGACGGAGATGCAGCTCACCAGCAGCGGACGCTGGGGCAGGCCGCGATTGCGACGAAGCCAGGCGATGGCGGGACCGGCAATGCCGGCATCGAGTTCGCGCTCAAGCGCGATCAAAAACGAGGAGTCAAGCAGCACGTGTGCCACGGCGTGCCTTTCGTGCAGCGTTTTTGGCGAGTTCCGCCTCGGCCCAATCTGCGAGATTGTGGGTAGTCACGATCTTGCCGAGCGAGCGGGCATGAATCAGCTCGGCGCGGGAAACGCGGCACAAGCGGGCCGTGGCATCGAGTTGCTTGAGTTCGTCGGCGGTGTAACGGGTGGAAACAGGATACGCTTTAAGCATGGTGGAATCTTATGTGAAACTCACGGCGTAGTCAACTACGGGCGAAGTGCGGCCTTCCGGCAGGCCGTGGAGGGCGGCAGAACACGGCCCAGCCGGGGGAACCACCACTGGCGCGCCAATATCGAACATCTCGCGGTAAGGCCAAAGGGGTCATGTCTTGACTCTTGAGTGCGATCTCGAAACCCAACACCCATGAAAGGATGAGTTCATACAGCCAATTAGGTCGTTTAGCTGATAATGCCCGGCAACTGCGTCCCCGTGAGGGGAGGTGGAGAGCACCAAGCGCGTATTGTCAAAAGTCAAGACATGACCCTTGCTACTTCCTAACCGCCGATGGACGCGAATTCGGATTCGCCTCCTGTCACTTGCCCCCTGTTACCTGGAACGTGGCTTGTTTGGTCTTCGGCTTTCAACCTTCCCGCAATTCGTGTCCATTCGCGTTCATCTGCGGTTAAAACTGCTTGGCTTTTACTGCGTCATCGCCTTCTGGGCCTGCTCCAAATTGTTGCGCGCGGCCGTAAATCCCGGTTTAAACTGCAACGCCAATTTGTACTGCTCGATGGCCTCCGGCAACCGGTGCAATTGGAATAGGGTCAGCCCAAAATTGTAATGGGCCTCCGCATATTCGGGTTTAATCTGGATCGCGGTTTCGTATTCGGCGAGCGCCTCGGTCAAGCGGCCTGTTTGGGCCAAGACGTTTCCCAGATTGTAGTGCGCTCCGGCAAACTTGGGCGCAATCCGCACCGTTTCCTCAAATGTCGCGAGCGCTTCGGCCATGTGGCCCTGTTGGGCAAGGGCGCTGCCGAGAGCGCATTGCGCCGCAGAATCGTAGGGAGTGGCCTTCACTACCTCCCGATATTGCTGGATGGCCTCATCAAGCCGGCCCATCCGGTGCAGACTGATTGCCAGGTTGTAGTGGGCATCGGTCAAATTGGGTGCCAGTTCCGCCGCCCGTCGATAGTCCTCCAATGCCTCGGTTGTTCGAGCGCCCTGCCGGTCTAAAATTACACCCAAATTGTTGTAGGCTTGGGCCAGATCAGGTTTTAGCCGTAAAGAAGTCTCAAATTCCTCCTTGGCGGCGGATAACGGGCCCGTGGCCAGCAAGGCTCTACCCTTATTGAGGTGAGCCCAGGGATTGTCGGGACACTTGGCGACATTATCGCTCCAGATGGCCAGTTCGCTGCGATAATCTTCGTTGCGCCGGACCGTCAGCGCCCCAAGTCCGACGGACAAGGCCAAACAGATAACCAAACTGCGTCGTC
>JBEKQH010000475.1:0-3779 GCA_049519915.1 Opitutaceae bacterium | reverse complement strand
ACCGCCGCGCCTTCCCTCATTTTATCTTGTCCTTTATCTCCAATCTCCCATGACCAAACCATCCTCAGAGTGGCCGGTTTTGAAGTGGCCAGCCCTGGCTGGTTTTGAAGTGGCCGGTGACAGGCTGCGTTCCGCCAACTGGCGGGCAAGCCCCATCCGCTGTCATTCTACCTCGATTTCGCGTTGGCGAACTACCGCGAGCCCGAAAGTCAAAAATCGCTCGCCGGGGCCATCAAAGAATATGTCGCCTCCAAAGAGCACGAATTCAAACAGGACTACATTTCCCGTCCCCAGCTCGCGCGGATTCGCTGGGATCTCAAGCGCCTGCAGGAGCATTTCGCCGCCCGGTCGGTGGCCGAGCTGACCGTATCGAACCTCGTGGCCTTCTTGGAACTGGGTCAGCCCGCGCTGAAAACCTACAACAATCGGCGGGGAATCGTGGCCACGTTTCTCAAGTTTGCGTTTCTTCGGGGCTGGATCGCGGATAATCCGATTTTGAGGGTGCCTCATCATCGCATCCGTCTGCGGCACGGGATGGCCAAGACACTCACCGCCGCACAAGCGGCTGCTCTCATGGAGCACTTTGAAGGTTTTGAGGGCGGCCGGTGGGTGCCGTATTTTGCGCTCTGTCTTTTCGCGGGCATTCGCCCCGGGGTGCCGGACGGTGAAATCAGGAAGCTCCGGCCTGAGGCGGTCGACTTGGAAGCCGGCGTGATTTCCATTTCCGCCGAAGTCTCGAAAGTCCGCGAGCCGCGCCGGGTGACGATTCAGCCGAATCTCGCGGCTTGGCTGAAGGCCTATCCGCTCGAAAAATTTCCCATCGTGGTGGGAAATTTTCAGCAGCGGCGCGCCAAGTTTGCGAAGAAATTTGGGCTCACTCATGACGTGCTCCGGCACACGTTCATTTCGATGTTCGTCGCGAAATTCCGCTCGCTCGGCGAAGCTGCAATTCAGGCGGGCAATTCCGAGAGCATTATCCGTCGGCATTATCTCGACTTGAAAAGCGCAGCGGAGGCGGAAAAGTTTTTTGGCATCCTGCCCAGGCAGGCCAAAGGCTCCGCAATGGAGGCCGCCGTTTTTCCGATGCCTTCTCCCGCATTACGTGTCGCAGTCTAGCTACCGCTTCTTGTGTTTTTCAAATATTCTTTAATGATAGGCGTCACTGGTGGCGAATTCGTGCCCAATGGTCCTTCACTCCAAATTTGTGTCGAATCGAGCACCGCCCTTGCGGCCCCATCGTAGCTACGAAAAATAGTCGTGGCGGTGATGTCATGCAGTTCACAAAGCGCGAGCAACTTTGAGGCTTCTGTTACCGGCAGAGTCAGCTTTCTAAGGAGCCCAGGAGTCACAGGTAGGTCGTCTTCCAACGATCGTTCTTTCAGTGGATCTTTTGGATTTCCCGTCTCCTTTTGCACAGTAAATAGCCCGGCTTGGGCTGCGAGGTGATTGCTCGTAGCTCCTGGAACAGTAATGACTCGGATGTGGGGAATTAGTTTGTGATGCCGGTAAGGAGTACGTCGGTCTGCGTTTGGGTGTGTTTTCGGGACAGGGCCGTCCGGCCAGGTTGTTAATGGTTCTATTGTTGCGGACTCCAAAGCCCAGACCGCGAGCCGTGAATTGGGTTTCCAAATCTTGCGATCCCGCAGAGCGTCGGAGGCGGCAAAATATGCGGCTACCCAGGAACGACGGGACCAATCAAGTAGGCGCGTTGGTAATCCGTGGTGTTGGGCCAATGCCATAATGTCGATCCAGTCGTTGTCTGGCCATTCGGCGGGATTAATTTGAAACCGATCCATTCCCATTCCGTTTTTGTTGAGCGTTCTATCCCGCCGGTCGATGGAATCATTTGGAATGGCGAGTCCAATCCTGTCGCAGTGTTGCACAAAGCACATTAGGAGATGTGCCTCCGAGAAAAGCTGCATTTCGACTTTCAGGATCTGTTCGCACAGATAGGTTCCGACAAAACTCCTTTTCCCCTCTTTGTTAGCTCGCAGAACCCGTGGAACCAGCTTCCATTCAGCGTCTGCTTGACCGCGATAAATTGTCTTTTGAAGAATGTCTTCCCTTGGAGCCAGCAGATCCCAGAGTTCTTTCGCGGAACTGCAGTCGGTGACGAAATGGCCCTTAAGGCTTTGGGTGGGTGCGGTTGCCGAAGGAGCAGGAGAGTCCATTGAGTGAGTCGAGAAATCCTAGCGCTT
This sequence comes from Opitutaceae bacterium, assembly GCA_049519915.1. GTDB lineage: Bacteria > Verrucomicrobiota > Verrucomicrobiia > Opitutales > Opitutaceae > DASRHD01. Next base: position 1,581 of record JBEKQH010000475.1, on the reverse strand, counting down.
CGCCTGTTCCATACCATGTAATTCGGCGTGCTCTAAGGCTATCAGCTTCTGTTCTTTTGTAGCCGTTTGAGTTGACGTGCAATTACAGGCATGAACTCCACGCCTTCTCCCTTGATCGAAAACAAGCTTACCAACATCACCGGCCTTCGCCTGTGCGGGATATTCCCGGCAGGCAAAGAGCCGTCGATCCGGACGCTGCGGGAATGGACCAAGCTCCGGCGCATCCCGCATCATCGCGTCGGGCACTTCGTTTATTACGACCCCGCCGAGATTGCCGTCCATATCCGCACAAAACTGAAAGTGCCTCCGCGCGAGTGAGGTAGCCATGCGACGGCGTGACTCAACGCGAACAGGCCGGGGCCGCCCGCCGTTGCGGGCAAGTTTTCGCCGTGCTTGTCCTGGCGTGGGTCATCTCTTACATTCGGCAAAGATATCCATTCAGTGACGGAACAAACAAAAAATTGTATCTTACTGGCAGTCGTAATCGTAGCCTGCCTTTTTTGGCTTCTATCTGCAATCGGTACCTGTCTCTTGTTACGTGAGGTGAATGAAAACCAACTTCGTGGCAAGCCGTTCGGCCGTGCGAGGTATGGGCTCTTGCAGGCACTTGCATTGAACGATTTTTCGCACAGGCAAAAAATCCTTAGGCGATGTACTGTCTGCGGTATAGTTGGATTCCTCGGTTGCCTTTTTCTATGCGCGTTTTTGAAGTATGTGCTCGCGAAATTTTGATGCCGAACCAGTCGACTCGACGCGGACCGGCCGGCGCCGCTTCGGAAGCATTGATTCTCGCGTGTGTCAGCCTATCTGCATCGCCTCGTACTCGATTTCTTACGACGCTGCGTTAGAAACGGGCCGTTAAAGGTCATTGGGGCACTTGCCGGAATACTGATTGCCATAATGTTGGCTGTTCGTGAAGGATGGCAGTTCTTATCTCAATCTAATATTGCGTCGGTTGCATCGCGATGCCAGTGTGGCAAATCTTTCGTGGGCAAAAAGCTGGTGGCTTGATTGGCCGAAATCGGTGGGACTCTATCTCAGCGGCGATCTGCCGGAATCAGAATTTTTCAAACAAGCGGGAACGGGTGACACAAAAGCTAAAGGCGAAAAATCATGTCAGGCGTTTTACTTCGCCGGCATGATCCATCTGTTGGCGAATGAACCTGCCGCCGCGCAAAAGCTTTTTGAAAAATGCGTCGCCACAAATTCGACGGATATTGATGATATTCAGCTCGCGCGCGACGAGTTGGCACGCTTATCAATACGTTGACGTCGATTTCTTGTACCTAGATAAAAAAGACAACGCCGAGCCACAACACCCACAAAAAACCATAGATGAGGCGCCCGCCCAGAGCGGTAGTCAAAAACACAACTGGATTAGGAGGCGGGCTTTGGCCGGTCATTTTGCTCGTCTCCTGCTTTCTTGCGGCACGTTTCGATCTGGTGGCGAGTCTTTTCCATTTCTAGCGCCAATCGTTTTTCCTTCGGCAATGCCAGGCGATACTCTCGCGTCATTACTTGGTTTGGCAGGCCTTCCAGGGAATATTGGGCCAAGGCGTCGTCCGGCTCAGAGCAGAGGAT
>JBEKQH010000474.1:0-4099 GCA_049519915.1 Opitutaceae bacterium | reverse complement strand
CGCCGCGCCTTCCCTCATTTTATCTTGTCCTTTATCTCCAATCTCCCATGACCAAACCATCCTCAGAGTGGCCGGTTTTGAAGTGGCCAGCCCTGGCTGGTTTTGAAGTGGCCGGTGACAACCGTGAAAACGCCGGCGGCGTCATCGATGAGCTTCGGGCTTTCCCTCATCTGGCTTTGGAAATTCGGAGACTAAAAGCCGGAGACTTTCAAGTCGAAGGCTGTTTTCTCGTCGAACGAAAAACCATAGCTGATCTTGCCTGTTCGGTGGTAGACGCGAGATTGTTCCGGCAAGCAGCGGCACTCGCCAACTCTTCGCAGCGAGGCATCCTTGTCATCGAAGGGAGTGGCCAAGACGATCAAGGCGTGAGCCGAGAAGCGCTGCAGGGTGCGCTCATTACCGTGAGCGTTTTTTACGGCTTGGCTGTTTTGCGGGCGAAAGACCAAGCAGAGACCGCACGTTTGCTCGTGTTTCTGGCACGGCAGGCTCGCAAGGCGGCCCATGGCAGCCTCTCCCGCCATGGCTATCGGCCTAAAGGCAGGCGAGCGCGCCAGCTATTTATTTTGCAAGGGCTTCCGGCAGTTGGACCCGAACGGGCGGCCCGGCTTTTGGATCGGTTTGGATCAGTTCAAGCCGTGGCTTCTGCGTCAGCCCTCGACCTCGCGGAAATAAACGGCATTGGAGACAAGGTGGCGAAGCGCATTCGCTGGGCCTTCGAACCAGACGCCATGCCGACCGTTCGATGCCCTGACCAGCCGTGAATACCGGCAGAGATAAATCAAATTCCTTCTTGCGCTTCTATCCGTCGCTGGCGTATAGTAGCCAATGCATGGAGTTCGTTCGCTTTTTCTCATTCGAGAAATCCGCCGCCGCGCTGTTCACGGAAGCAGACATTCTCGAACTCGAACTGCAACTGCTGCTCGATCCAGAGGCAGGCGAGGTGATTCCAAGCACGAAAGGGCTCCGTAAGCTGCGCCGTCCATTAGCTGGCCGCGGCAAGCGAGGCGGCGCTCGCGTCATCTATTATCTCGTAACTGCTCACAAGAAAATCCTTCTCCTCTACGCTTACGCCAAGAACGTGCAGGGCAATCTCACCGCCGCGCAAGCGAAACAACTCGTTATACTCGTCCAACAGGAATTCCCATGAAAAAAGCCGCATTCAATGAACTGCTCCAAAGCGTCCACGATGCCGGAGCTTATCTGCGCGGCAACCACAAGACCGTTGCCCGCATTGACCGTATCTCACCCGACTCCATCGCTGCCGTGCGGGCCCGGCTGGGGCTCAGCCAAACCCAGTTTGCACGTGCGATAGGAATCAGCCTGGACACACTGCAAAATTGGGAGCAAGGCCGTCGCAAGCCCACTGGCCCGGCGAAAGTGCTCCTGAAGGTCGCGGCAAAACACCCCGAGGCCGTGCTCGAAGCCGTCGCCTGAGGTAGATGCTTACCCTTTGAAATCATGATAAAAGAACATGATCGCATCGTTCTCATCCGAGACCTCGTGCCAAAAGGCTTAATGGCCGGAGACCTAGGAACTATCGTGCATGTTCATCCGGGTGGTGCTGGTTACGAGGTCGAGTTCATGACGTTGGCCGGTGAGACGGTGATCACGCGCGCCACACACGGCGGTCTTTGATGACTTCGAAGAATTTGTGGACTACCTCACTGTCAATGCCCGAGCGGGAGACAAGATTTCGGTCTGGAATATTTGGCCGTTCATGCGAGATACGTCTCCGTTGGCCTTTGGGAAGTGCCCGGCAGACGATGGATTCGTTCCGAAAGGTGGCGCCTATTAAAGACGTTATCATTTGCTGGAAGAAGTGACGGGATAGCATGCCGGTTAACCATTTAATGAGATGAAGTTCATGTGCGTCACCTGCGGGAAAGAACACGATACCGACGAAATTTCGCTCGGTGCTTTTGAGCCAGTCCAATGGCACCTCATCACTGAAGACGAACGATCTCGATCTGCCCTCGGAGAGGACCAATGCGAGATCGACAGCAGTGAAGGCCAAAGTTTCTACATTCGCGGCTGCCTTGAGATTCCCGTCAAGAATTCGGAAATGCGTTTCACCTGGGGAGTTTGGTGTTCTTTAAGCGAAAAGAACTATGCCGAAATGATTGAGCACTGGACCGATCCGCAACGAATGCTCCTCGGTCCCTACTTCGGTTGGCTCTGCACGAAAATCCCAGAGTATCCTGATACTGTTTACCTCAAGACGATGGTTCATCAGCGGGAAGTCGGCACCCGGCCACTGATAAAGCTTGAGGCAACCGATCATCCTCTAGCGATTGATCAACTCGCCGGCATCGAAGAAGAGCGGTTGCAACGAATCATCGGAAAGCTGCTGCACTGAGAGCCGCGGCGCATAGCTATCGTATGAATGGCGCAAAAAAATCTGCGTTTTGGCGGCTTGAAAAACGCGCGTAACTTTTCCAAGTTTCAGCAGTCAAAAGACATCATGAAAACCGGAAAATCGACCTCTGCCATTCGATTCCGGGTCTTGCCACCATTTTTTCGCGATGCGAAAAAATTATCTGAACCAATATTCTGCGGGCTTGCCGAGAAATTCTTCCAACGCGATGCCTTGCGACCCCACCAGCAGGCTTTTCTTCGGTGAAAAATGTTTCGCGAAGGCTGCCATGCCCGGCAATGACTCCCGGCGCCGGCCGCTTTTTACTTCAATCGCCACACACTCTGTGCCAAGCTGGAGGACAAAATCGACTTCATGGTTTCGTTCGCGCCAATAGGTAACCTCAAAGGCAGATCCTGCGCTGGTATTCACCAGATGCGCGCCGACGCATGACTCCACATAGCGCCCCCAATCGTCGCCACTATTGCGCACCTCCTCAAAGGCTTTCCCGCCCTGCGCCGACATGAGTGCCGTGTTAAGCACCTGGAGCTTGGGGCTTGATCCCCGTTGGCGCACTTGCCCATGCGCGTATTTCATCAGGCCCATGACCATGCCTGCGCCTTCTAACAATTCCAGATAATGCGCCAACGTGACCGTGTTGCCGGCGTCTTGGAGCTGCCCAAGCATTTTCTGATAAGACAAAATTTGCCCGGAGTAAGCACAGCCGAGCTGGAACATTCGGCGCAGCAGCGCGGGCTTGTCCACCCGCGTCATCAACAGGATGTCGCGTGAAATGGTCGTTTCGATCAATGAATCGACGATGTAGCTGCGCCACCGGGCCGGCTCGCCGATCAAAGGCGCGGAGCCGGGGTAGCCGCCAAAATAGACGTATTGTTCGACCGTCCAACCGAATGCTTCGCGCATTTCTGCAAACGACCAATGCGGCACCGGAATGACCTCAAAACGCCCAGCCAGACTTTCCGTCAAACCGCGCTCGATAAGTAGCGGGGCCGACCCCAGCAACATGACTTTAAGCGGAATGCCGTTGTGGGTGTCTTCGTCCCAAAGCCGTTTCGCGGTTTCCGACCAACCCAAAACCTTTTGGATTTCATCCAGCACCAAGATCGCACCCGTCGCTTGGTCTCGGGCACGCAGCCGTCCCGTTTCCCATTGTTGTTCCAGCCATGTACGATCACGCAACGTCGGCTCATCCGCCGTTGCGTAGTGGGACACCACGCTCTTTTCCGCCATGATTTGCCGGGCCAACGTCGTCTTGCCGACTTGACGCGGCCCGGCCAGAACCTGAACGAAGCGCCGAGGCTCCGCTATTCGTTTCTTGATGGTTTGAAAGATGTTATCTCGCTTCATACGATTTACTCACAATAATGAGTAAATTCACTCAATAGTCAATAACACAACCGGAGCGCTTCTAAAACCTCCTACAGCACCCGTCACACGGACTTTGTTGATCACCGCCGGTAATCCGGACGTTATCGTTTCAGGTCAGCTCCGTAGTGCACGGACCAATTCGGCCACCTCGCGGGCGCTTGTAACCCGGATAATGGTAAGCGTCTGGCGGAGTACCACGTAGTCATCGGAAGATAGTTTTGATATGCTACCCTGTGATGAAAACATTGCAGACGGAAGTGGTGGACACTGGCGAGAAGCGTGACACGCGAGGTCGGCGGATTGCCACGGCGGAAGAGAAGGCGGCTTTGATTGCAGCCTACGAGGGCAGCGGGCTGA
>JBEKQH010000473.1:0-4325 GCA_049519915.1 Opitutaceae bacterium | reverse complement strand
CGTTGCCATCATCTATGCCAGAATTCCAAACGGACGCAGGATTGCTGACTCGCCAGTGATAGGAAAGGATGGGCGCGTTAGTGGGCGTCGTGGCTGACACTGACAAGGCAACGGTTGCACCTGATACAACGTTTTGGTTTCCGCTTTGGGTGATAATCTCTGGCGCGAAAGCCTGGGGATTGGGTGATGTAGCAAGCGCAGTGATGAGATTCGCGATGTTTGGCGTGCCTATGCCGGTGCAAATATCGTAACCCGTTCCTGCCTGAGTCGCGCCTATGTAGGTGCTAAGAAGGGAGTCCGTGGTAAAGATGTCTTGAAAGGCCGAGGTTCCAATTAGTGGATAAATTTTGGGGCCAAGCAATCCAACAACAGGGAGACCGTTGTTAGCGCGTGACTGATTGATAAGAGCACAGAGGCCCGCCCAAATGGGGCTGCTGACACTCGTGCCACCGGCACCACCTGCTCCTCCATAGTATAGGTAGAGATTCCGGCTGGTGGGGTTATTGCCGGTATAGGTGTTCGCCACGGCAGAGACGTCGGGGACCATACGCCAAGCGCCTGCGGGAAGGCCTGTGCCAGTTTGCCACGAGGGTCGCGGGAAATTGAAGCTCGCTCCACCGCCCGACTGGCCCCAACCGACTTCGGTGGTTGGCAAGTCAGGTGAAGCTTGAGTGGTGGTGCTGGCGCTTTGGAACTGGAGGGTCGTTCCTCCGACCGCAGTGACGCAAGGATCGCTCGCTGGATAACTGACTGCGATAACTGCGCCGGTTAGGTCGTTCCCCGTATGAGGGGAATATTGGCCCCAATCGCCGGATGAAGCGAAGAAAGTAATTCCTGCCGCAGCCAGAGCCGCATAGTATTGCGAATCTGATTCCAGCAAAGAGCTTGTGCTGAAATCAGAATTTCCCTCACTAAACGAGGCTTGGCGAAGGCCAGGATTCGACGCAAGATCGCTCAGGATAGCAGGGACGAATTGTGACGGTTCAAGGCTTTGATAAAGCCGAATCTTTGCTCCCGGGGCCATGCCACTGGCCCATTCAACGTCTTGTGTCTCTTCGGCGTTGTCTGTGCTATTGCCCGTATTGCCCCAAGGATTGATGACCGTGACATTAGCATAGGATTGTTGAGTTGTGCCGGTATTTGTCCAAAAGGATGTAAGGTCGCTGGAAGTTGGATTTCCAGTGCCGATAATAGCAATTGTTTGCCCTGTTCCGTCGAGGCCAAGACCGGATGCATGGTAGTATTGAGCGATGGTTTGTGGCCCGATTGACGGCAGGCTATTCACGGCTGGCGGAAGCACGACTTGCGCATGCCAGACGAACGCTTTCAGCTGCGGTTGCAGTCCATTGATACCAACAACGAATGGTGCGAAGTTCGCCGGCACGGACGGCGCTGAGATAGCGGAGGTATATTCATTTCCGTCGATCCCTTGTACGCGGACAAATTCAACTTGGAGCGCGCTCGACACGACCGCCGTAGTGCCCACGACTGAAATCGACAATCGGGTGAGATCGGGTGGCTGAACCTGAAGTCCTTTCGCGCCAAGCCATGCGGCAACTTGCTCGAAATTCGCCATCGTCGGGTAATATTTTTCCGACATTTCCGCTTGGGAAAGAATTTCCCCCTTGGCGATGCGTGCACGCAATTCTTCGAGCTTGCGCATCCGAAGCGAGACTTGGAATGGCATTGGTGCCGCCAGCTCGTCTGGCGTCAATTCAGGCCGAACTATCGTCATCGCACCAAGACCGTAATCAGGCGGTATAACGCTTCCTGACAAAATCGCACTTTGATGCATTGGCGTCGGCTCGTTTAACGCAGTGAACTTAGGGGTCAGCGTGGCGGCTTTGTCCTGCGCGTCGGCGAATTGATCGCTTGCAGAAGCCTTCTGCGGCGTTTCGGTGGACTTTGCCATCATCGGTGCCCGCCCCGGTTGGATGAAAAACCAGAACAGCGCGAGGAGCGCGAGTAATGCCGCGAGAATAAAGACACGTTTAACTTTGGCCATGTTGGGATCGAGCGGAGCGGAGCTGGCCGACCCTGCATGACGGCAAAATCTGGACAAACTGCTTCACGAAGTTAGCAGAATCCCTCCGTGCATTCCGCGCAAGAACTCGGTTCTCACCGATTGCAACTTTTGCGTTACGGAAATCCCCTTCGCTGTTCTTCCCCTCCGACGTTCACAAATGGATGTGAATGTTTTGTGCGCTTATTGTGAACAACTTGAGGTTGAAAGTCGAAAGTCGTTCACCCTTCATCACGGGGTCTTAGTTCCACGCTTTCCCAATGAACTATCTCACCGACTTGGCTGAGAAGTTGGTCACGGCTTACCAAGATCAAGAAAATCTTTTGGTGTGGGTTTCCCGTCAGGGCCGCGATGGTCAAAAATCGCTCGTCGTGGCCGTGCGCTCCGTTATTGAACAGGAAATTGCTGCTGGCCGCCTTCGGAATGAGAGTGTTTGTGGAGAAAAAGTGGAATCAACTGCGCCGCTTTTGAAGGCGTCTTGATTACGGGAACACTTTCACCGGACGCGGGCTGTCATGGCCTGAGGCCGCACGACCCCTCTCCGGTTATGCAAGAATCCAAACTGAAAGAAAACCGACGGCCTGTGCCATGCAGGTTCCCATTCTGAAGCAGTGCGGTTATCTGATCGCCAGCATTCAATCTATGCTGTCGGATGGCCTACCTCGAAGCAAAAGCCAATGAAAGCTTGGTTATGAGCAATGATGTTCATACGGAGATTCGTTCTCCGATCGACATCGTTGCTTCCCGTCAACAGGGGCGAACACTTGCTCTCGAATTGGGATTCAGTGGCACTTCGGCGACGTTGATTGCCGCGGCCATCTCGGAAATCGCCCGCAACATCATCGACCACGCCAAAAAAGGTGTAATCACAATGCGTGGTGTGAATGGCCGCTCCAACGGTGGCGTGCAAGGCATCCGCATCATCGCCCGGGATAAAGGTCCGGGAATACCCGACGTGGCCCGAGCGATGCAATACGGCTATTCGACGCGCAAGAGCCTAGGTGTCGGTCTGCCCGGCGCCAAGTTGCTCATGGACGAATTTGACATCGTTTCTCAAGTGGGAAAAGGAACGACCGTAATCATGATAAAATGGCTGCGCTAGAAGGAGCCGCATTCTTCCAGCAATCGTCGCGATCAGAGCTTCACACGCCGCTTGCAGCACTTTGCCACGGGGCATCCAGTTCCGAATTCTGGTGCGCCTAGCTGGGTGATGGTGGCCCTAATCCATATGAGAACCCGAATGAATTGAAGCGTGGGTCAAAAGGTTTATAGTCGCCAAAGGGGACGTTGGAGATGGCCGCATCGTAGAACCCATCGGCGAGCTTTGTTTCCTCGAACGGCTGGTTGCGCATGTCGGCATCGGGATAAAGCGCCTTCGCGATTCGCGTGGTAAGGGGGTCGATTTCGATGCCGGTGATGGTGGATCGCGAGTGCATCTCATCCGGCATACAGCCCAAGAAGTGCCCGATGCCGCACGCGGGCTCCAGGATGCGGCCGTGTTTGAAACCAAAACGCTGCAACGCCGCATACATGCCGCGGATTACCTCGGGCGAGGTATAGTGCGCGTTGAGGGTGGAGGCCCGCGCCGCCTCGAACTCTTCCTTCGTCAGAAGGTTTTGGAGTTGTTCACGCTCGTCAGCCCAATCGGACCCCGGGAAACGATCAAAGACCTGGGGAATGCCGCCCCAACCGAGGTATTTGAACAGAACGGATTTTTCTTCGTTAGTCGCGGCGCGCTGTTCCGTTTCGAGCGTGCGAAGAAGGCGGATCGCCCTGATGTTCGCCCGGCATTTTTGCTTTGGTGAACCTTTGCCAATCGTATCGGTTGGCGTGACACGATAATTGGCCTGGTTGCGCGGCGGCTCTATTTGGTCGCCGTTTCGGGCGACAGTAAGATGTATTTTTTCCGCACCAATTCCCAGGCTTGATCGTGCGCTTGTTGCGCCGTCATTCCCTGTTTCATCAGATGACGCCGGAGGGACGACAATTCCTCCTCGGTTTTTTCCTCCGCTTCCAAGAGCATCGCTTGAAGTTGTCTGCGCGATTCCAGTTCCTTGACCATTTTGGGCAGGAACTGCCGCCAATGTTTCTCGGCCATCATCCCGTATTGGGTCAGCGTGATCGGCGTTGTGTCCTGCATAAGCGAAAAGATCGAGATCGAGTTGGTTATCGTTGTTTTTCGGTTTGGACCGCTTGAGTGCCATGAGAAATTACTCCATTCCGCGCGATTTGCCAGCACTTCGAGGCAACCGTTTAGCAGGTTAATACTTGTCCATTCTTCCTGATGCGGTCGCGAGCGACG
>JBEKQH010000472.1:0-5992 GCA_049519915.1 Opitutaceae bacterium | reverse complement strand
TGTCGGGGACCCTAATGAATGGCATCCGTTCAATGCAGCTTATCTCAAAACGCTAAACCCACCAAAGCATTAGACTGATATTCCGAATGAAGGCCCTGATTTTGTTTTATATTTTATTTGGTCTTTGTGGTGTGCGCAATGCCTTGGGTGCTCTGGACTCGGTGGATTGGCGTTTAAAGGCATTTGATGAAGCCAACGCTTTGTCTGCCAATATGGAAAACAAACAACGAGATTTTATAGTTGGCAAGGAGCCGGCGCTTAAAGCGTACATAGATAATTTGCTGACGCCTTGGGAAACTGCTACCGAACATCTTAGGAGGGCGGTCTTCGTTAAGAAAATTCAGGTGGCTCCAGAAACGATCGATTTGAAGGCGAGCCCTTGGGTATGGGCTCTAGACACACCGTTTGATGACCTCAAGAAATGGATTGGCGATGGCAAGGACGACAGCGTTCGCCTCGCATATGAAGATTTTAAACGGAAGAGCGATGCTTTACACGCGGCGGAAAAAATGATGACCGTACTGAATAAGGTGTATAAAGAGAATCGAAAAGAACTTATAGCTATGGAGGAACGTCTTGATGATGAATTAATTGCTTTAGAAAAAACGGTTAAAGAAAAACAGCAGTCAGTCAGTACGGCGCTCCCTAAAAGTCCGTCTCCGAAAAGCGGCAACCAATAGCGAAGCATATGCCATACACCGCTTTTGCCCAAGGCAAGCGGAGGAGCCGAACTGTTCGATGTTCGCTTCGTTTGGAATTTTTTTTAGCTCTGCCCTTTCCGTAGCACCAAACATTCATTCCGCAAATCCACCTCCACACGCCCGGAGCCCGAGCAGCGTGAGAGTAATCCCTCTGCAATAGCGTCCTGTAAATGGCGTTCGACTGTCGAGCGCATAGGCCGCGCGCCAAGCGTCTTGTGAAAACCCCGCCGGATGAGAAATTCCACGACTTCTCCGTTTACTTCCAACGCAAATCCAAGATCGCGCAAGCGGGCTCGTTCGCGATCAATCATCAACTCGCAAATCTCGCGTTGCGTGTCGAAACCAAGCCGCGCGAAAACAAGTTTCTCGGTGATGCGGCCGACGAGTTCAGGCCGGAGCTGCTGACCCACGCGGGAAAGCACCGTGCGTTCCACCGTGGCCATTGGTGCAGAGGTCATACGCATGACTTCCGACGATCCGATATTGCTCGTGAAAACTGTATAGAACCGGGAGAGATTCTTTCGCTCGCCGGTAGCAAAGGTTATGCTGGCGTCGTCGAGCACTTGAAGAAACAGATCGAGCACGAGCGGATGAGCCTTTTCAATTTCATCGAAAAGCAGTGTGCCTTCCGTAGAACCTTTTAACGCCCTGCCGAGCAGACCGATTTCATCAGCTTCCTGCCCAATCAGTTTTTCGACCGAGGACTGATTTTGATATTCTGACATGTCCAAGCGAATAGGCTTTCGCCCGTCGAAAAGGTAGGCGGTAAAAACATTTGTCAGCTCGGTCTTGCCGACGCCGGTGGGTCCGACGAACAGGAACGAACCTTTAGGTCGTCCGGGATGAGCCAGACCCAATTCACCGCGCGTCAATACCGACGTGGCACGTTCCATGACGTGCGGCTGGCCCCGAATGTTCGCATCGAGATGCGAACGCAGACCGCGCAATTTTTCCGCCTGCAATGGCGGGGACGTGCGGAGCGCGGTGGTTTCTTCAACGAACATGACTCAAAATGCTCCGCGATACCACGCCGGCACCTGGCCATCGTTGCCGAGCGCCGGGATCGTTACTTTGCGGAACCCGAAATCACAATGCTGCACGACCGCTTGAAATTTCTTTAGCCGACGCAGTTGGTGCGGTTCGAGATAGTATTTGTCCTCTTCCATAAAGGAGGTGGATCGCTTTCCCCCTGTATATCCATACGTGCGCCGCTTGGCTTTGCGTTTGCCCAACGTATCGGCGGCGATGTTCGCGGAATCTTCGTCCGCCGCGCAAAATGTGATTCGATTCGCCATATTCGCGATAAAGACCTTCGCCTTTCGCTCATCGCCCATTGGCGGAATGAGCGATGCATAGGATTGCGTTGCCGCCACGACCGTTGCCCGTGCCTCCCGCAGCACGTCCACTACATTGTAATCGCTCATCCCATCCTCGCTTGCGGTAACGATTTTCTGCGCTTCATCCGCCCACAGGATGACAAGGTTGTCGCGGGTGCGCTCCGGCGCGGGTTTGTCAAATCGCCGCAGCGCGTGGGCGTAAAACGTCAGCTTGAGCAACGTATTGATGTAACGCCGCTCAACCGGAAAACGCTGCGGGATGGAGACGCAGATTATTTTACCGCGGTCGATGTCGTCGAAACTGAAGGTCGATTCTTTCGGACAAAATATGTCGGCGATGTCCGGCTCGGTAAAATGCTTCAGGTAATTCGCAATCGTCGTCTTGACGCCGCCCAATTGTTCCGCCGGTTGAGTCAGGAAATTCCCGTGATAATGATCGACGAGCAAGCGCGCCTCGTGGGTATTCTTCTTTGCAACCATCGCCATGATTTCTTTAAGCAGGCTATCCGATGACAGAAAATCATAGGTGGTCTCCAATGTCACCGGCAGCTCGGCACAGTGCAGAGCCTTGAAAGCAAATTCCATCTGAACCTGTGCCTGCATTCGGAAAAAACTTTGTTCGCTGCGCTGTCCAAGTGCGACGGCCACGTCACAGACAATCTTGGCCTTGGCCGACCACGGCAGGTGTGGATTGTCCAAGAAATTGAACCGGTGTGCCGGTTTCCAATCTGCTCCGGCGTTTTCTGGCCGCACTTGCAAAAGGATGAGATCGGATGCGCGGCCGAGATGCCCGAGCATGGGAGACAGTGTTTCCCAATAAAGCCCCTTGTCATCGACGCAAACTCCGCCCCAGGTCGGACAATTTTTAGAGACCTGCCAAAGCATCGTGTTGATCGCAGCTACGGTCTTGCCCGTGCCAACCTGACCGGTGATGAGCCAGCCACGGCAAAAACTGTAAATATCCCAAGCGAACCCGCCCAGCCGGAGGATGATTTGCGGACGCGGGCGCGAACGCAGGCTGGCGGCAGAATGAAGCTGCCAGAGGGAGAGCAGCCCGAAAGCGAACGCAACCATGCGGCCAGGACCAGCCTGCGCCCAAAGTGCCACAGCTGCACCCGCACTACTGACGGAAAGAATCAGATTTAGGAACATGGTCACACGTCCCATAGTATACCCAAAGTCTCACGGTAAATTCTTGGACAAACCCGGCTTTTTTAAGGACGTTTGCGCGAACCGCCTTGGGGGGGAGTTCCATTTGAGCAAGAGCTTTATGGGATCAGGGAGCGTCAACCCAGCCCTGTTTGATGGCGTAACGCACGAGGCCGGACGTTTCATGGATGTTGAGCTTGTCCTTGAGCGCAGCGAAATGATTAGCGATGGTCTTTGCGCTCACGTGCAGCCGTTCCGCCGTTTCTTTTGTCCCGAAGCCGTTGGCAATGGAGCAGATGATTTCACGCTCGCGCGGCGTGAGGGCGGCGGAATTGCGAACGCGTTGAACCAACGGTGGACTGGCCAAGATTTCCTTGCTCTCCGCGCAATAGTAAGTGCGGCCTGCCGTTACAGCGGTCAGCGCCTCACCCAGCGTTTCCATAGAGGAACGCTTTAACAAGAATCCCTCCACACCGGCAGCGTGCACGTCCTGCACGATGGCCTGATCGTCGTTGGAGGTGAGCACGATGAACTTAGTTGCTTGCAGCTGAGGCCGAAGATTCTTCACCAATTGAAGCCCCGAGCCGTCTGGCAACATCAGATCGACAAATACCAAATCGGGTTTGAGTTCGACGCAGGCAACCAATCCGGCGGCCACCGTCCCAACGGCCGCAACGATTTGAATTTTTATCTTCGAGCTTTGCACCACGTCGCTCAGAAGTTGGCGAATCATCGTATGGTCTTCGATGATGATAAGGCGGAATGATTTCATGCGCGGAATCGCTGCCGGAAATTGGCAACCCCGACGTGATTTGATTAAAGTTAAGCCCAGCAGACACGCTACACGTTCGATCCGATCAACCGGTGCACCGTTTCGATTATTTGCTGCCGGGTAAATGGCATCAGAAGTACGCCATCGGTAGGCGCCGCAATAATCGGTGCGAAATCGACCTTTGCATACTTCGGTCCTACCCATAACACCGGAAGATGGGAAGTGGTTGATTCGTCTTTGAATCTCGCTCGAATTGCTTTTGCTCCCAGCAAACTGCTGTCGAGCACGATCAAGGCGAAAGGCTGCTCCCGCGCCCGAGCGAAGGCTTCGGCAACATCTGACGCAGCACAGGCGCAATAACCGTCGATTTCAAGAAACCGTTCCAAGAGATCTCGGACAACCGGCTTCGCGCTCATCACCAGAATCCGTCTGGAGTCCGATGATGCCGGAAGCTCGGGCAAGTCAGCACCCATCTCTTGGTCGGGAGACATTCGGAAGGCCTAAATAAAAACATCAGCCACGTCATCAACGAAATTGACGTTGGCTCACCTGCCAGCAAGGAGAAAACACCTTTTCCCAACAAGGTGTTTATGCAAGCCATTGGCCGCTACGCTGTGTAATGGCCGCGTCCAACACCTCGTCAATGTGCCGGTTGATCCGCGCACTGCGCCTGAAGCATGGCTACACGCAAGAGACGCTCGCGGAACGGGCGGGCCTGGACTACAAATATTACCAACGGTTGGAACTCGGGCAGACTGAGGCACCGTTGGTTTCGACTTTGGACAGGTTGGGACGTGTCCTCGGTGTGAAGGCGTGGATACTTTTGTGCGATGACATGGAAATTATCGCAAAGAAAACTGGAATTCGCGCTTCTGCGTTGCGAGTTCACGCAAAGCGCAAACCTGGACGTCCAAAAAAAGTCGGCTCTTGAGCGCTCTGAAACATTTGGCCGGCCCCATTCTCAGGCGATAGCAGTCAGCTTCAAGTTCGGCCCATCGACTTTCAGGACGTTTGCGGCCCGTTTTCGGGCGAATCTGATGCGAAGCGCACGGAGACGCGGCTTATAAACGGTTCGCTTTGGTCGGCCTGCGAACGAAATTTGGCCGGCATGTCGCGCAGACAATCGAGATGAGAACTGGCAATCTCAGGAAGGAGCAGCGCGAGACGAGCCCCATCCAAAACGACCTCGTGATTGGCGAACGAGAGCACCAGTTGCTCACTATTGCCAGTGGTCTGATGACGCGCGGCGGAAAAATGCGACCACGGCAATACCCATTTCTCGCCATTCCATGAATGAATTTGCAACGCGCGCACCGGCGCTTCCGCCGAATCACACGAGCGGCTATGCGTCAGCTCAGCCCTCCGGCGCTGGTGAAGTGCGTCTTGTAGTGTGCTCATAAGGTAATTTTGTGCCGCGCCGCATTTCGGTTATTAAGCCGCATTACGGACTCATGCAGGAGCACCCGTTCCGTTGCGGCCTGTGCCCGGCACGTCCATGCTGGGAGGCGGCTGCGCAGCCCGCGACGGGCCACCTGATTCGGCGCGGCCAACTTCATTTCCAATGCGAGGCCACGGTCGCCGCTTTGTTCGATGCTGGCGCGAAGCTCGGCCTTGTTGTCCGTGAAAACAATGACCCGTTTCCGGCCGCGCGAGATGGCGACATACCACTGATTTCGGTTCGTCGCAGCGCGGCAGGCCGCATCCGCCACCAGCACGGTGTCCACGGTCTTGCCTTGCGAAGCATAAGACGTGACCGCATAGCCTCGGTTAAATAGGCGTTGTTGCGGCGAGAGCGTCTTCGCCGTGAACCGGTCGTCTTCAATCGTCAGCGAGCCATCGGCCGCGACGCGGCGCACCGTTACGAGTTCTCCGTTGGCGATGGGAAGCCCCTCCTTGGATTTCCCGTTGAACTTCAGTTGCAGCCGGTCACCGGGAGCGACGTTGGTTTCCCGCTCGACGACGATGGCAACCCGGTGGGTATGGCGATAGCTCATGGTTGAGCGCCGGCCATCCTTGATGAGCACCAAACCGCG
>JBEKQH010000471.1:0-7220 GCA_049519915.1 Opitutaceae bacterium | reverse complement strand
GGGCGAAACGAACGCGGACTTGGGACATGGGATTGGAGAAGACAGAATGAACAAAATCGACAAAATGAATTCAGACCAACAAAGAGCCATTACCGTGCATTCCGTCCCTTCTGTCAAAAACTCATCTGCCTTCGATCCCCTGGCGGTGGCCGCGCAATTCGAAGCTGCCGCCCCGGCCGCCGGCTTCCGGGTCGAGAATTTTGGCAAAATCGAGCGTTTTCCCCTTTTCGCGCTGACCAGGCGCACCCCCGTCCGCGTCCCCGCATTTACCTTTCGGCCGGCATCCACGGCGACGAGCCCGCGCCGCCGCTCGCGCTGCTGCGGTTGCTCGAACGCGGCTTTTTCGATGCGCGCGCGGTCTGGTTTCTCTGCCCGCTGCTCAATCCGGTCGGCTTGGCGCACGGCACCCGCGAGAACGCCGGCGGGCTCGACCTCAACCGCGACTATCTCCATCCGGCCTCGACCGAGGTGCGGGCCCATACCGCCTGGCTGCAGCGCCAGCCGCGGTTCGACCTGGCGCTGATTTTGCACGAGGACTGGCGCGTTATATGGACAAGTTTTTCTCACGGTATGAGACGAAATGGCCTATTTTCAGTAGTAGAACAGTACGCCGCCTGACAGCGGTATCATCCTGTGGTCACAGTATGAGTTGAGTAAAAAAGGGATTCTTTTCCGTTGGCCCCGTCGCTCCAGGGACGCTCATTGTGAAAACCGTGATCCGCTGGTGGCAGATTTTCGCAGCGACCCCAGGCGCAGGCGATTCATCGGTTCTGCATATTGCTCAGAGGATGGCGCAAACTTTTAAACTAGCCATTTCACTCGTGGCTATGGCACACAAATTTTATTCCTGTTGCTGCGGGCCGTAAAAATGGTTCATGCCCAAGTGATTGAGGAACACGATGGACGAGCTGCCAATTCAATCTCCAGTCGATCAACAAGCGCATGCGCCCTCACGGGGCTTTGTGTTTCAATGGTGGCTCACCGTTGACGCATGGCTGTGCCTTCAGGGCGAAGAGCGGCTTTATGTAGAATGCACCGAGGATTTCGCCAAGTTTACCACTGGAAGAGCCGATATGACGCAGGCAAAAGCATTGACCGGTAATTTGACCTTGCGCAGTGCAGACGCGATCGAGGCAATCGAGCACCTTTGGAATTTTTGGCAGCAAAAACCGACGATAGCCTTGCGACTCGCAGTGGTCACAACCGCTGGGGTTGGTCAGGAACAAAACGACCCGTTCAAAGGTATTGCTGGTTTAACACTTTGGAATCAAACAGCGGCTTCGCGTGATGTCGCCAGTGCGGAGCAGCTCCGCCATTTCCTGGCTTCTGACCCGCAAGTGGCAACAAAGTTGTCGCCCTCTCTTGCGGCGTACTTGCGCGATGTACCGGCAAAGGATTTTCTTGAAAAAATAGTCATCCCCTTGGTTTGGGACACAGGCCATGATGACCACTCAGGTGTACGAGAGGCAGTCCATGAAAAACTCGACCATTTGGCCATACGTAAATTTGGGATGAATCCTGACCAAGCAGAGGCCTTGGCTAGCGTACTGTTTACGACAATTGCTGAAACGGCTGCATCTGGTGAAAATTTGGCATTCACGGCGACTACGCTGTTGAAGAAAGCCCAAGATTTTTTTGCGCCTCAGCAGACGGCGTTGATCGCCGCTCGACAGTCGACGCTTTTTGGCGGCCTAGTTGTTGGGACCTCGGAACTCGTAGCCAATTGGACAATCGGAATGCCTTCAGTTCCGATTCAGGCTGCCGTTGAATATTCCCGACGAGACGGGGCCGTCGCCGCCATCAAGAAAAACTTCGGCACGGTATCGTTTGTCGTGCTCACCGGCTCCACTGGCATGGGAAAAACCACCCTTGCCCAGCTGTTCAGCGCGGCTTCAGGCGGGGCATGGCTCCAATTGAATTTGGGCGGCGAACTCAGCGCCGCGATCCACGGGCTCCAGGAATGTGTTTATCTCATGGGCGTGCACCGTCCAATGCTAGACCTGATCATCGATGACTTGCCTTGGGAGAAATTCGACAGCAGCGCGGCTAATGTCCTGCGCGGCCTTGCCTACGCTGCTCGCAAACAGGGTGCTCATGTTGTTTTCACAAATCAACGTTCGCCCACTCAGCGGCAGCTTGCCACCGCGGGAATGAACGACGCTGTGGAGATGCACGCGCCGCCACTGAATGAGGACGAGATAGCAGAAATATCATCTCACCTCGGATGCGCCGATAAATCTGTCGGCAAACGTTGGGCTTCCCTTGTTAAGATTCAAACAATGGGCCATCCTCAACTCGTCCATGCCCTTTTGCTCGGTCTCCAAAAGCGCAACTGGCCCTCGCCCACCGTTGAAGAATTCATCACAGCCAACGCTGTAATCCGCGAAGAACGCGAGCGCACCCAGATCTTACTTGCTCCTCTTTCGGCCGAGGAGACCGAATTATTGCTACGGCTTGGCGCTTTTATCGGACCTTTTCGGCGCGACCAAGCGTTGGCACTTGCCCAGTCGTTAGAGCCAGTGCCTAACGCCTCAGCGACGTTTGAGTGCCTTCGCGGCCCTTGGATTGAGCCAATCACAAATGAATACTACCGGTTATCTCCGCTGCTGGCCTCACCAAATGCAGCGGGCGTTCCTCCAGGGCGCATTAAGGCGATCAATGCATGCGTTGTTGAATCTGTCCTCCAATGTTCACCGGTTTACTTTGCTGATGCTGCGACCGTCCTTGGAAATGCAATTCTCGGTGACGCTACCGCGGGCGCCAAACTAATCATCATGAAACTCCTGATGGCTCCCAGCGGACATGTCGCTGCCATTCGGCGAGAACTGACGTGGACGTTAGCTTTGGACCGTGGCGGCACAAAACCTATTTTTTCTGACGAGCCGTTTGCAGAGGGCCTGTTCCGCTTAATGCAGTTCGTAGTAGCCACAGACGTCGCCCCGAAAAAATGCATGGCGTTCCTTGAAATTTGCGAAAGAGCCATCGCTTGTGTCACAAATACCGACCAGGCGGATGGACTGCGTGGATTGCTCGCTTTTAACTTGGTCACTTCAAAAGCGACGGAAATTCCTCTCCCAAGGCTTTTCACCGCGGTTGCCTCGATCAAAAAAATCATGGTTACGATGGCGAAAGATAGAATTGCGTTGCCGCCTGGTTCCATGCCCCTCCCAAAGAGTTTCCAGGCCGAAACGCCCGCAGAGGAGCTGGATGCAAATTTGACAGCGCTTGTATTGAGCCGCGCCACGGGCGCTCATTTTCTTGAGGAGCTGCTGCATGCTCTCGAACAGGCTCAGGCGCCAGAGCGCGAAACGATATTGGAGTCCATTGGCCGCTGTAAACCACTTGTATTTCGTGCATTTGACTCCGCGTGGCTTGAAGAAGACAGCAAAAAAATACGCGTTTGGGAAGGCCTGCTTGAATTGTTTGGCCAATTCATCGTCGCGGCCAAAATCTGGGGCAACAATCTGCTGGTCGTGGCCGCTGCCAGAGCAGTGTCAATTATCCGCAACGAATACCTCCGCGATGAGGTGGGTGCACTCGCCATTTTGGACGAGGTCACGCCCACAGACCCTGAACTCGCTTCTGCGATTGCCGGACAAAGGGGTAAGATCGCCCTACTGGCCCGGCGTTACGTGGAGGCACAACTTTTATTTGAAACAGCAATCGAGCACTACACCTGGGCTGGGTTCACTAGCTTGAGCAAAGTCTATCTACTACAGAATGCCGGCACCGCCGCTGGTCACGCGAGCAACTGGCCAGCCGCGGCTCGTCATTTTTCTGCTGGTTATAGCTTGGCTTTAGCCGAAGACATTGGGGTGCGCGCATGCGGATTGTGTGCCGATGCTGGTTATGCGCTTTGGATGATGGGACAAAAACTGGAAGCCATTGATAAACTTGCTGAGGCGTTGGCTATTACCGAGCACTTGCCAGACTCGGCGACTGATCTCGCCTCACTTCAAGTACAAAAAATGCTTGGTCATATCCTGTTGCGGTTGGCTTGGGGCCCTGGTGGCCGAAATGGCGTCGATTTAAATATCGACCCCGTCGTCCCGGGTATGTGCAGCGAGCCACGCACGTTCGAGGCCATTCGTGCGCTGTTACCACCCAAGCCAGAATTAACCTGGTATTTTTTGGTCTTTCTAGAATTCGTGCACACGCGTTCCACCAACCTGTGGGACCAGCACCATGTCGCTCTCTTGCGGTTGTCGAATCCGCTCGTGCGCTCCTTCTCCCGTGAGCTTCAAGCCCGTCATTTCTTGCGCACAGGTAGATTCATGGAAATATTGCCATTAACAGTTACCCTGGCGACGGAATATGCGACAGTTGCAACTTTGCGCAACATGGAACCGACGCCGAATTGGCTCGAATTCCGGGATGATCAGCTACCTCTGCCGAGCGTGTCTATAGGGCTGAATACGCTTTTCCCGATTCCGCGAATGTTGTTATGCGCCTTATCAATGGCGGTCGCTCGCGAACAAAACTTGGCTGAGATTGTGTCCGCTTGGCGACAGGACGCAGTGGGTAAATCACTTGAAAAGGAGTTGAGCACGCTACTTGATCAGATATCCGCCTGTTTGGCATTTCCAGCAGATCACGCCTTCGATTCGCCCGACGCACTCGCTGATGAATGGAAACGATGGGCTCTTGCACTTGGGGTATTGGAAGCGAAAAACCTCGATCCTGATGTGCTGCTTACCGCAACCGTGTGTGTGACGCTTACGGTCGCACGAAATCTTTCGTTTGAATGGATGATCGACATGATGCGCGAAATCGATGTAGCAATATCTAGTCGTTGGGAGCGCGCATGCCAAAATCGGTACGCTTTCAAGTCGCCGACACTATTTATCCCCGACATTCGCGCTCTAGCAATCGATCCAAAGGGAACCGCCGCCCACAGCGCCCAGATTGCCTTGGCGGCCGTTCCAGCGGTCACTTCACGCTGGCCTGCAAAGATTCTCGATGAATTGAGGACAATTGCAGCGGGGAAACTTTAAATAAAGTATCTGCAACTAGTGGCTCAGCCGTATACTGCTATTGGGAAATAAGGCCCTGTCCTCGGCTTCTCAATGGTTGGGTTTTGGAGTTCAGCACTTACCCTGCTCACGACTTAGTAGTCAATTCGAGCGCCGTTGAGACGACTTCCCGCAAGGTTGCGACTCGCTGCGCTAGTGGAAGCGAAGAAGGCGTCTCGACCGTGTAAGCCAGGCGGGTATGATTGGCTCGCAGATAGATGGATTCGGGCCATTTTTCGCGTTCGAGTGGATCTCCGACCGGCCGGATTATTCCTCCGTGCGCCTCGCGTTCATCGATCATGGGGCTCATGTCGATGGGACAATGCCGGGCGGCCGCCGCGACGAGAGTATCCGCCAGACTCGGCCTTCCATCGGGATTTTGCTCGTAGAGGTAAAAGCCGGTGGATTCGTAGTCCTCGTGAATACAGATAGTCAGGTCGAAGTTGGGCTGGCGTCGCAGCCAGTCGATGTGTGCACGTATTTCTGCCGACTTTGAATCCTTGTAATCGCGATTGAGATCGATGCCGTCCCCATTTGCTCGGGTGCCACCCGCCAGACCTACCGGGTTGAGCATTGGGCACACAAACCATACCGCCCTGGAGTCAAAGGCGCCTGCCTCGATAAGCTCGAGGAGTGCATGTGGGGGCGCCGGCTCGTCGCCATGGATTCCAGCCGACAAGTAAATTCTGGGCCGTGGGCCTGGCGTCCGCTTGGTCAGCGCGAGAAGCGGGTATCCACCCGCCTCGCCGAACTGATCGACGCGGAATTGTGCAGCCCGGGCGGCAGCATCCACTTGGGTAGCGAATTCAATCGGATCGAAGGTTGCGGTTTTGATGGAGGTCACGGGGTAACGGGCTCGTTCAACTCAGTTATTTACCTGCACGCCCACCATACGACCCTCAGCTACGGATTCGAGACTCCGTCGGGCTTTCCACTGGAACGGCGCGTGGCGACGCTTGGCGCGGCCGTCGAGGCGGCCATGGCCGGTCTCTGAAAGCATGTTTTCGAAAACGCGATCAGGGGCCGCTCGAGATAGATAAGAGACAAGGTCGCGAGGCCGTATACGACAACCAGGGTCAGCAACATCACGGACAGGGCGGGGACAGAAACCAGATTCGGTTCCTGGCCTAGAATTGTAGAAAATAAAAAAATGGAAACGGGGAGATGGAATAGATAAAGGAAATAGCTGAGGTGCCCGGACACGACCAACGGTTCAAACTCGAAGATTCGCTTGGGCCAGGTTAAGCTCGTCTCCGTGGCAAGAATAAGAAGTCCGAGGCATCCCAGGGAGATCACCGAATCGCATAAGGGAGCCCCGACAAGCGACGCCCGTCCAAATCCTCCCGAACCGAGCATCAAAACGAATGCGACCGAAAAGGCGACGATCAACAATCCGAGAAGCCCCGCGCACCGAGCGAAGCAACGCGGTCTTTGGGAATCGTCGTCCAAAGACGCCAAAAACGCCCCAAACAAGAAACCGTTCAAATCGCTCGGCAAGAGAACCACCAGCGCCGTTTGAGGGCTTCTTTGAAGGAAGAAAATAAAGTAACGGAACAGCGTGGAACATAAAATTAGAAACAAGACCCACGATCGAAATTTCCTAATCGAAATAATCCGCAGAAATAAGCTGATAAACAGGTAAAACTGCATTTCGACCGCCAAGGACCAGGTAACGCACAGCCACGCCCCGCCCAGGTTCCCCGCGGAAGCCATGTATAGATTCTGGATGAAAAGCAGATAGCTCCACCAGGGAATGCTCGCACTAAACCACTGCTTGTTTACGCCGGGGAACGAAGCCATCGCGGCTCTCGCCACGAAATACGTTACGAGAAGCAACGCATAGGGCGGGACGATCCGGAACAATCTTCTGCACCAAAACTGTCCAAGCCCATAGGCTTCCTGGTTCGATCGAATCAATCCTTTGGCAATCAAATATCCGGACAATAAAAAAAACAATTGGACACCCGCCCAGCCAAAACTCGCCAGCCGGGGCAGCAAGGGGATATTGGCAAGCAAGGCGGCTTTGGGTGGTAGCCAAAAACAATGATACGAGAGAACCCAAATGATCGCGAGGCCACGCACTCCGTCTAATGACCTGCTGTGTTTCATCGAAGCGAGAATGGCCCGCGCCAGACGGATAGAAGGGCCGCTCCGACGGATTGATCAATCATCAAATGAACGGCTTCACGCTTCCGATTCGGCCGCGGG
>JBEKQH010000470.1:0-7321 GCA_049519915.1 Opitutaceae bacterium | reverse complement strand
CCGATATCCTCAAGCAGAAGGACCCGCTCACGAAAAAGAAGGCATTCGTGGACATCGTGCTCGACACCGCCGGCCAAAAAGGAACCGGCAAGTGGACCTCGACCAACGCGCTCGACATGGGTGTGCCCGCGCCGACCGTCGCCGAGGCCGTGTTCGCCCGCTGCATCAGCGCGATCAAGGAAGAGCGCGTGGCCGCCTCGAAGATTTTGAAAGGACCGTCGAAAAAATACCGCGGTTCGAAAAAAGCGCTTATCGAGGCCATCCGCGATGCGCTCTACTGCTCGAAAATTTGCAGCTACGCGCAAGGCTTCCAGCTCATGCGCGAAGCGCAGAAGGAATATAAGTGGAAGCTGAACTTCGGGGAAATCGCGCAGATCTGGCGCGGCGGCTGCATCATCCGCGCGGCGTTCCTGCAGAAGATCACCGAGGCCTACGCGCGCAAGCCCGACCTCGCCAACCTGCTCCTCGACCCGTATTTCAACAAGACGATCAAGAACGCCCAGGCCAACTGGCGCAAAGTGATCGCCCTGGCGGCCGAGTGCGGCGTGGCCGTGCCGACCTTCAGCTCAGCCCTCGCCTACTACGACAGCTACCGCTCGGCCCGCTTGCCGGCCAACCTGCTCCAGGGCCAGCGCGACTACTTCGGCGCGCACACCTACGAGCGCGTCGACCAGCCCCGCGGAAAATTCTTCCACGTCGACTGGCCCGAGCCCACCCGCCCGCAAATCGCGATGTAAGGACACCTCTCGATTGTTTTCTGACAAAGCAATGTGTTAGGACTGACAAACGATGTGTTAAAATAGGCCAAGGGCCTGACATTCTAACTGTCGCGTTTGCCTTTTACGGGCCCGGTATCCCCGGGCCCGTACTTTTACAGGCCGCGGAAGATCGCTCTTCCTAGCCTATTTCCGCGATTTTTTGGTTTTTGAAGGAGGACTTTCAGAACTCCGATTCAAATCAAGCGAATGCCTTTCGGTGTGGTTGCATCGGCCACCAAGTGAGAAATGTAGCAGTAACTCATATTGCGAAGCGCTGCACGAACTTCAGGTTCCCAACTCTTGGTGTGCTCGCCGTGGGTTGCGTATAACGTGGCGGAGCCAAACGCGACGCTATGGAAAAAGCCCCGATGATTGGGTGTCGTCGCAGGCTCAAAACCGTCAGCTAGCAATCCGATTAGACCGCCACCAACCGAGAAAAACGCCAATTCCGCCCATTTGAAGCTTCTCGCCGAATCGAGCTCCATCTGGATTAGCTGCTTCAGGATATTGACGGCTGCGCCGGTGACGGCGCCGATTGCAATATGTTCTTTGGCACGAGGCATGAGAGTTATGAAAAGATTTGAAAGATAGAACTGAGACGATCGATCAGGCCGCCTCGGCTAGGTTAGTTTTTGCTGGTGGGCATGGCTTGGTTGGATGAGTGCCGCCACCTAGCCATTCGCCGGAGACGAGCCAATGCTCAAAAAACCACAACCACTCGGCCGTCCATGGAATAAGAGTGCTCGCGACCGGACGTGATGGATTCCAATCCTTTTTCGACCAGAGACAGAGTGACGGAAGGCCATCAACGTTTTCGTAGGTATGCGGAAGAACACGGTCACCGGCGAGCGCCTGAATATCTGGAGATTTCACTAGCACTGCAGGAAAGTGGCTCTCGACATAACGCAGTTCGACATCATATGTGCCGCACAGAACGTGCGGTCGAATCGATTGGTACCAACGTAAGCGGCGCCCTTCAGCGCTTGGACCAATAATGCCGTATCCGTTGGGCCATTTACTTTTTAGTAGGAAATGTTGGGCAGCAAGAGAGACAGATTTTTGGCGAATCATGGTCGGCCGTGAAAGGTATGGCTTCGGATTGGTGTGGATGCAGAGATTGCACTCGTTGTGATACCCAGTGTGGCGCCGTAGTTAATTGCTGGTCTCGTAGGGGTCGGTTGGAGCGCCGCGACCGTTCTTTTGAACACCGGCTCAACCGTGTCTTTTCCAAGGGCATCCTCAAGGAGCGGCTCCAGTTGGAAAAGCCCTTCCGTTTTTGAAAGCGTGCGCACAAAGGCTTTGTAGTCCTTGACCCATTGATAAAATTCTTTCGCTTCGTACCCACGCTCAGGTTCATTCCAGCGAGCGACGAGATTTTCACCGGGTACAGTTGGATTTTCTAGGAAGTAGCGCGGGGTAAAATTATGATCCACGGAAACCACAAGAATCTTTGGATCGTCGAGGTGCTCGACCATTGTTTCCAGAACACTAAAAATCGATGGGAACGTTTTGTTGATTACTTCACGCTCGTAAACCCGCCAAAGAATTGTGGTGAGGACAATGGACGGGGTCCGCCGATCCAAGGCCTTTCGATTTGAAAACCAAACGTCGCGATGGCGTTTCGAAAATTGGACACCACGCTGAAGTGGCATTTTCAGCGCCGTGTTTTCGGGCAATGGATCGACCTCAACTGACCTGGCGCAATTGGCCAGCACCATCCTGCCTTCGAGCATATTCCGATAGCCCATGTCTTCGATGAGCGGCAGCTGATCGGCCGTCTCCAGGAATTCACGGATATAATCTTCTGAGTTAGATTCTTTCCAGCGCGAGGTTTTAGAGTCACAAACCGCTACCATCGGGCGGCCAGCATGAACACAAGGAATCGCGCCGATAATATCGAAGTGAAAGCGTTCATTCGCAGCATAGTCCAGCTGCCACCCGTAGCGGATGGCATACATAATATCTTTGTAGCGGGTACGGAGACCTTCTCCAATGCGCCGATGCAGTTCAGCCGGAGTAAAGGCGGTTGCGCGGGCCATGACCTTGAGCAAAAGGTCAATGTCGTATTCGCCGTGTTTACGTTCAAGCGGGGCAACTGACGTTCCCAGAGCCGCCGAACCTTGAAGCCCGATATGCAAGTCAAACTGCTGAAGCCAGTGGCACTCCTTCAAATGATCGATTTTTTCGGCATGGTGGCGCCTGATGGCCAGATGCTGGTCAGGGGACAGCTCGCAACTGCATAAAATCAACTCAAGCAGACCAGCAAGCGAACGGTGGCGAAGGGTCAGTTGGTCGAACGACTCTGAAACGGTAAGGTTGTTCATGACAGCACCCCGATCTTTCTTTCGATGCGTGATTCGGTCTGAATACATGGCCGTGATTTCGAATAAGGGACTACAACGTGATTAAAAAACGTCTCCGCCGCCCCAGCATGAAAACGTGCGCGATCTGCCGCAAGTGATAGGAGCTGTTGCGGAGCGTAGCGGTCGAGCGGCACTGCCGCGCTGTCGATGGCAGGGGCCACGCGAACGTAATTCTCCCGGTAGATGCGTTCCGCGATACCCGCGACTGACAATGCGTTTGCGTCGAGGATGAGTTCCGAAATAGATCCAGCCCAGCCGGCGATTCCGAGGCTGCGAGAAAATGAAGGTTTGCCGCTACCTCCGCGCACGATACCGGTACCCAGATTCAGGATGCGGATATTTTTGTGCGCAGCACCAAGAATTTCCGTCGCTTCGAATGCGCCGACCATCGAGGGGTTGTTCGCCCAAATGCCTCCGTCGATGTACGCAGTATTCCAACTGCTCGCGTGGTAACGGTAGTAGGTGGGAGCTGCTGAAGTCGCCATCGCGACTTCCCATGCCGGACGCTTCCAGTCGGTCTTGTAATCGGGATGGTGGTCGGTTTTGAAAAGATAAGGGCGTTGAACACTGAGGTCGTAGGAGGGAATTACCAACCGAGTCCGGCTGTCGCCCAAAAGGGCGTCCCTGCCCAGGCGGCATTGCAATGCGTCACGCAATGGCCGCCGTGAGAGTTTAGGGAGAGCCCAATGACGAAGCCAAGCGGTAGACCTCGCGAGCGGGCTGGTTGGGAACATTGCGCGGCCATCCTCGAGGTAAAAATTTACGAGTTCGTTCGCCGGGATGCCAAGACCCAAACCCAGAGCGAGGATTCCTCCGGTTGAGGTGCCACAGATCAGGTCAAAGCAGTCGGCCGTTCGCTTGCCAGTGGTCTCTTCCCAATGGGCGAGACATTTGGCCGCGAACAGCCCGCGGAAACCGCCTCCATCAATCGCAAGGATCTGGACGCGGGAATGGTTTACTAGTGCAGGCATACAAAAAATGCCCAACGCATCTGCCCGCACGACGGTAAGGCCGTGGGAGTCCGGGACTGATGAATTGAAGCAGGACGTTTTTCCCAATTGCTGCCCCACTCACGCTGACTGCGCTTGACTCCGATCCGGACGAACCGACAAGATGACAGTGCTTAGTTGAAATCCTGTCCTCCGGCCATCGTCTCCCCGCGGGGGCTTTGGTTCTGAGGAATGCGCCACTGGATCCACCCAGTGGCGTTTTTGTGCTTATTGAAAGGAACAACTCCCTTATAGGGGCAAAACAAACTTGCAGTCAATCTGTATTTTGTATTGGGATGATTATCCCCATGAATCCATCACGTAACGATGCCGAGATTTTCCAGCGCAGACTAAGACTGGCTCGTGAGCACGCAGGGCTCACATTGCGAGAGTTGGAAGAAGCTACCGGGAAGATGATCGCGTTCACCACGCTCGCGAATTACGAAGCTGGCCGTCATTTCCCGGATGAAAATGTCTTGGTCAGGTTAGCTAAGGCACTCAATGTCACGCCCGATTGGTTGTTCCGACCTTTTACGGTCGAGCTCAGCGGTGTTCACTTTAGAAAAGAGCGGACATTTAGTGCGAAAGAACAGAAAGCCCTGATTTCCCGGGCGACTGACTTCTTCGAATTATATCACGAAATAGAAGAGATTACGGGATCGGTCAGACGATCAAACAAAGCTGATTTGCCGACTATAAAGGTGCGCTCACTCGACGATGCTGAACGTTACGCACATGATCTCCGCGACAGATGGGGACTCGGGTTGGACCCGTTGCCGTCAGTCATCGAGCTGATCGAAGAAAAGGGCATTAAACTCTTTCAAACGTCAATGATTGCGAAAATCGATGGCATGCAGGCAGTGACCAGCGCGGGACCTGTTATCGTTCTCAACTGCACTACCGGCGGGGTTGAAGTCAGTATTCCGCGCGAGCGCCTCACTACCGTACATGAGCTTGGTCATGCCCTCATAGAAATTCCGAGTGATGCCACGGACGATGAACACGAGAAAATAGCGTGGAGATTTGCAGAGGCATTTCTTCTCCCAAAGGATCCGTTCACTTCGGCCTTCGGCACCGGGAGGAAGAAGATTTCTTTGGACGAACTATTACAGCTGAAATTTATGTTTGGTGCCTCTATGTGGGCCATCATGCGACGCGCGTGGGTGTTATCGTTGATAAGTCGCGCAAGTTATGATCGATATTCTGCCTACGCAGCAAGAGCTGGATGGAAAACCAGCAAGGGCGAACCTGGCGACGACCGTTTTCCGGTACGTCAGAAAAACGCTAGGTTCGCTGCTCTCGTACGGAGAGCCGAAAGCGAAGGAGCGATTTCAAAGCACCGTGCAGAAGAAATGCTCAAAGCCGCGGGCCTCGAGGATGCTCCCAAATCAAGGGCGGTCTTCTGATCGGCAATGAAAACGTGCCTATTAATCGATGCGTACTACCTGCAGGAGTTCATCTCCTTGGGATTGATGTCTCGTTGGGAAGGCACAGCAAAGCCCTGTCACACGACCCTGCTGGCATACGATTTTGTCGAGCGCTCCGGAATGGATGTTCGTTCTTGGGTCGGTCCCAACCGCCTAGCGGTGCATTCGTGTGGCGCAGCGGAGCTTCGAGACGTAATCCTCCTTGCACGAAAGCATGGTTGCTCATTGCACGAAGCCTCGGTCGAATTTATGGCACATCGCCTTGCTGACGCATGCGTAGCGACTCGCCGCTCGGGCAAGCAGGTAGATTTCGATTGGGTGCTCGGCACCATGGAACGTGCGGCGGTGCTTACGAAAGCCGAGGCCATCGTTCTTTCACGTAGATGGACTAGCGGTGACCATGACCTGCACGTTCTGCCGGATTTGAAATTGCATCCGACAGCGCATCAGTCGGTTTCGTAGTACACGACATCACAAGCACCTCGTCGAACTCTGCCACCAAAATCTCGGCAAAGGCCAATTTCATCTCCACCGGCTTGGTAACCATCGACAGGAATCTCACGCAAAACCTGCGTGCGATCACCCAACCTCTTTTACCTTGTCATTCCGAGACCCTAAGCAACCCCGACAAGTCGGGGTTGCCTGGACCAAGCCAATGAACTGTTTAAGCTCGACACGTCTTCTCATTGTCATTCCGAGCCTGGCGAGGTACCGAGCGAAGCGACATCAGCCATCTCACGTATATGTCCGATCTTGTGAGATCCTTCGCTGGCGCTCTGGATGACAAATGGAGACACCGCTTGCACCAAGTTCATTGGCCGCACAGCGAGGAATCTCTGCCGCTCTTGTCGATTTCAAATTCAAAGATTCCTCGCCGTGCGGCCAATGAACTGACGCCCGTTGCGTAGGAATTCAGCCTTCCAAGGTGGAAGGCGGCGTCCCCGACGTTACCCGAGAGACAAGCATGCCGCCTGTGCTCCGATTTTCTTCCACCACAGTGTTGCCGACAACGGCCACGACGGGTTCGCTGCCAATCCCAATCGAAAAACGGTGTCTTATTTAACAATGTAAATATAACGAGGTTTACTGAAAAGAATTAAATCCGCAATTAAAATGCCACCGATCGGTTTTATGGGTGGCGTCCTCGGGCTTTACCGCGATAAGTTCGAAGCTGATTGCCCATTCTATCTCTCCCTATCGGAGACCCTCCAGCGACAACCAACAAAAAAATGAAATCTGCGACCCTCCGTTCGTTTATCCGGTCGTTTTTCCACGCGCTCGCGCCGGCTTCAACCGGTCTTTTGGGGCGGGCCTTGACGCTATCGCTCGCCCTGCTGGCCGGAGCTTCGTCCGCTCGGGCTTGGCAGATGAAACAAGCTCCACTCATGACCCAATGGGCCGCGCAAGTCGATCCCAACAACGTTTTGCCGGAATATCCTCGTCCCCAGATGACCCGGACGAATTGGCTGAATCTCAATGGCGTTTGGCAATTTCAGGCCGGCGCCGTGAACGATCCCGTGCCGGTCGGGAAAACGCTGGCCGGCAACATTCTGGTGCCCTTCCCCATGGAGTCGGCCCTCTCCGGCGTGATGGCCCACTATGATCGCACCTGGTATCGCCGAACGTTTACCGTGCCTTCAAAGTGGAAAGAGCAGCATGTGCTGCTCAATTTCGGCGCGGCCGATTGGGAGGCTCAAATTTACGTCAACGGCAAGAGCGTCGGCCTCCATCAGGGCGGCTACGATGCCTTCAGTTACGACATCACGTCTTATCTCAAGTCATCG
>JBEKQH010000469.1:0-8299 GCA_049519915.1 Opitutaceae bacterium | reverse complement strand
TCCCCTTCCTTGAAGTCGATTTGTTCCCACGTCAGCAAGTCTGCCTCTTTGCGCCGCAAGCCCGCCCATAAGCACAGGAACAGGGCGAGGTATTGCTGGGGATGCATCTGCCTCAATTCGCGCTCGGCACAAGCCAGCAGCCACTCGGGATTGATTTCAGAGTGATAACGCTGGGGGCCGGGGTCTTTCAGCTTCACGCCGTCAAACGGATTAGGCGGCAGCTTCACCTTGAGCACGCTTACCACGTCCGCCGCAAACAACGCACGGGCGCAGCGCAGATAAGATGCTGCCGAGCGTTCCGCCGATTTGCGTTTAATGGGGTCTGTGCCCGCCTTGGCGACGTAATGGTTGCGCCATGCGTTGACGGTATCGGGCGTGAGCACGTCGAGCCGCTGGCCGTCCACCTTGGCGAGCCATGCCTTGCGCCCGCCGCTGGCGTAATCGTATTTTGCACGCTTGGCCTTGGCCTTTACCCCGGCTTCCAGTTTGGCCACGTCAGAGACCATTTTGCGCAGCTTTACGGCATACCTGCGCACCGTCATGGGCTTTAGATGGCTCCGGGCCTGCACGTCGGCCAGAAATTCGCCCACGGTGCAAACGTCGGCCTTGGCGGTGGGGCCGGGCTTGAACTTGGCCAACGTCGCGGCCCAGCCCGCCGAGATGAGCGAAAGGTAAATGTCGCGGGCTTTGATGATCGCGATGGACTGGTTGGCTGAGTCGAGACAGAACCACGCTTCGCGGCCTTCGTGGAACATCCTGACGTAATACTCCGGCGGACTGTATTTCTCGCCGTCCCGCCCCCTGAACGTGCACCGCTTGATGCGTGTTTTCCAGTAATCCTGATGCGTCTTGGCGGCGCGTGCGACCGGAATGTAGGCATCTGACATTCCGGTTACATTCCGGTTTTGGTTATCTTCAAAAGTTTTCATGTGTTCGCTTTCGGTTTTAACTTACGCTGCATTTTACCTATGAAATCAATCAGATAAATGCAACCACAAGCGAACACTAGCAGACAGCAAAGAACACGTAAAGCGAATAACTGTTAATCACTTGGTCACTGGTTCGATCCCAGC
Organism: Opitutaceae bacterium; assembly: GCA_049519915.1. GTDB lineage: Bacteria > Verrucomicrobiota > Verrucomicrobiia > Opitutales > Opitutaceae > DASRHD01. The sequence goes on along the minus strand of JBEKQH010000469.1, from coordinate 7,226 downwards.
CCGGGCAGCCATTCGACGCGGGCCTCGTTACACTCAGCCCTTGCTCATGGCCTGCGGCCCGCGTCGAATGGCCCCGAGCCAAAGGTGGTGAGCTCGTCGAACCACTGTCGAGGGGCTTTCCAACTTTTACAAACGTTACACTCAGCCCTTGCTCATGGCAGGCCATCGTTGAGTCGAAGACCCTGAGCTTGTCGAAGGGCTCATGGCCTGCGGCCCGCGTCGAATGGGACGAATTCCCTGCTAATAATGATTTAATGCCGATATTCACAACCAATGACCCTGCTCCATTGTTACTCACGGCGCATTTATTGGCTCCGAGCCTATCAAGGGGCAATTCGGTGGTTTATTTCCTCCGTCTGCAATCTGGCCTCATTTATGTCGGCACTTCGACAGATCTTGAACAAAGACTCGTTGATCACCGGGCAGGCCAGGCCTGCGAGACAACCCGGCGAGATCAGCCCGTTGGAATTCTGCGTATTGAGTTCTGTCCGACATTTTCAGATGCGCGCCGACGCGAAGCCCAACTCAAAAAGTGGTCTCACGCAAAAAAAGAGGCACTGGTGACCGGCAACCTTCAGCTACTTCGCAAGCTCAGTGAATCGCATGAGACAAGCAACCAGCGATAGCTGTTGGGAGCGAAATCAGTTATTTCTTGCCAAAGATAAAAGTAGACTACGCCGTGGCCGGCCCATCGCTTGACATAGACCGGATATCAGACCAACATTCTGGTCTGATATTAGATCATGAAAACATTCACCATATCCGAGGCAAAGGCAAAACTGAGCGCCCTGGTCGAGGCGGCCGAACACGGCGAGCAGATCCTGATCATGCGCGGCTCGAAGCCCGCCGTAACGCTGACACCCGTGTCGGAAGATGAACTCTCATTTTGGCCAGCCGTGCCGAAGACCGCCCTGGCGGACTTCGATCGCGAAATCGAAGCGGACCGCCGGGCGGGTGGACTGAAGCTTCTCGGCAGCGCAGCCGCAGCCGCGAAAGCCCTGCGGGACTAATAAAACCGTAACCATATTGCCTCGACCACGGCGATGATGTCGTTCCTTCCGCTCGGATGCTTGGTAAGCAGCCTGCCGGATTTTTGGCCACGAGAGATCACAAAGAAGAAGTCTTCGAAAATAAGTTTTTTCTTTGCGCTCTTTGTGACCCTTTGTGGCTCCACTAATTCTTTAACGCTCTAGACCTATGACGCAGCCAATCTATGCGGCTCGTCGCTTTCGGGCCGCCTGGCGGACGCTCGATCCCCAGCTCCGGAACAAGGTCATCGAAGTGATCCTCGCCCTGCCCGGTCTTCTGGCCCATCCTCATCAGCATTCGGGGTTCGGCTTTCGCCGGCTGCATGGAAGCGACTATTGGGAGGCGCGACTGGATTTGCGCTGGCGGCTGATCCTGCGCATTGGAGCCGACGAGATTGTTCTCTTCGATGTGATGAATCACGATCAAGTACGTCGTCTATGATGTTTTTTCGACCTGTCCCTTAAAAACATTTCTTCCAAGCTCAAGCCGAGCTTGCCGACGAGGGAGATGGCGCATACTTTCCGAGGATGCCAATGACTCTTGAACAGTTTGTAGAAGAGGCCAGCCAGTTGCCCGGAGACGTGGTGTCCGAACTCGTGGATCGCATCATGCTCGCCAAGCACGGTGGGATTGATCCGAAAGTTGATTCGGCTTGGCGTTCGGAAATCCACCGACGAGTGGACGAAATTAAAAGCGGCAAAGTAAAAGGCATCCCAGGCGAAGAAGTATCGGCGCAAATCCGCAAAATTGTTGGCCGGTGAAGCCGCATTTTTTCCACCCCGAAGCCAATGCGGAATACGCTGAGGCGGCTCAACACTACGCGAAGATTCCCGGTGAGGAGCTTTGTGCCGCCTGCCAAGGCATCGTTCCAACTTTGACCTGTTCTCCTCCGGACGAGGACTCCATAGGCGAGATACCGCGCCCAACGCCCGAAACTAGCGCGTTCTTCCTTCTTTGCCGCGGCCCTGAGTTCGTTATTGATCGCCAATTTAAACGCAAACTACTGCTCAAACCGGGTCGGGCCGATTGCGGTCCCAACGGGCAGAAAACAATACACCGAGCAGACGACTAAGCCGCAGTCTTTTGACGCCGGGCAGTCGGGTGCTTCTTTTTGAAGCGTCGGATCGCTACAAGGTCCGCCTTGGTGGGCTTGTGCAGGGGCCAATAGCCGGACTCGAACGGATTTTCCACGATTGTGCTATAACGTTTCCCCCCGGAGGGGTAACGCCGCTTTATTTCGGCCATGGTCGCGGTGAGCTTCTTTAGTTCCGTTGTCATCAGGCTTCCTCGAAAATAAAGTATGGCACTTGCAGGATTTGTCCACCCCTAACGACCTTCAGCTTGGTGGGCCGTTCCAGCAGTCCGAAGCGGCTGCCCCGAGGGAAGATGACTTCCCGCTGTTTCGGATATTTCGCTCCAATTGCCGCAAAGATGGGCTCAAGATTGCGAGCCTTGCGTGGAGCGCGGATTTCCCAAATCGCTCCGTAAGCATTGAGGAACGGCGCACTGGTCGAGACGGCGAGCGACTTTGTGGCGCTCATGCCAACGCGCATATTCACGAAGAATCCCTGTTCCACGACGGGCTTCATGAATTCCGCACGTTGGCGGGCATTGGCGAAGAACCAACCGCGATAGACTGTTTGACCCGTGGGGTCGCGTTCAAGATGGGCAAGCAAACGCCGCATGATATTTCGCCACCGACGTGCCAGCTGGGTCTCGGCCGCAATCAGATTTTTGAACGGCGCTTCGTCGTCTCCCCACAGCTTGACGGCCTGGGTTACAGGGCTCTCGGGTTCCCGAGCCAAGACCGCGGCCGCTCGCTTGGTCGAGACGTGGGGCGCAGAAAGCAGGTCAGCGGCGTGACGAATGGGCCGGGATTTGGCTTCAAGGTCACGTGGCATTATCTCATGCTGAGCATCACAGATGGCCCACTCAAGGACAAGCGTGGCGTAAATAGCCCGTTACTTCATTCATCCGCCCCGGCGTGTTGTTCACGGAGTTTGCGGAGTCGTTGTTCCACCGCGGTGCGAATGCTGGGTGACGGGATGCGGCGTAGCCATTCTTGCAGTTTGCTCCAGCGAAAACCTTTGAGGTCGGTTTCCGGGAGCGTGCCGCTGAGGGGGCGGCGGTTCATCGCCGAGAAATAAGCGAGGTCGAACAACGCTTTTTCGGGCGACGCGACCAACCCTTCGACGGTCGAGTCATATTCATAACCGGCGAAGAGGGCAGGTTTGATATGATGCAGCCGGATGACCGTGCCGGCGACTTTCAGCTCGGCCGGCCGGCCGAGCGTGACCCCGAAATGGGCTTCAGGAAATTGCTGGATGCGCCCGTGATGACGAAGAGCTGACCAGCCTGACAAGTAGGCTTCGTAGGGCTGGGCGGCGGCAGCGACTAACGCCCCGGGCTTGGTCGCTGCCGGCCCGACCAGCCACGCGCCTGGTTTGATGCGTGTCACCAAGCCTTCGTCCGCGAGCCGTTGCAGCGCCATGGATGCGGTGGACATGCCGATGCCGGCCAGTTGGGACGTCGAGCGGGTTGTCACCCGGTGTTGCCCGGCAAGTTTCTGATATAACGAAAGTGTTGTCATGACGTGGCGGAAGGCAGGACCGAAGACAGATCGGCCCGCACTTGTCCCTTCATCTTGTTCCAGCTTTCTGAGGTGCCATAATAGGCGGCCAGGTCGGCGGCCAGAAACGGCACGACTTGGTCGCGAAACATCGCGAGGGTAATGGTGGAAAGCTGCTCCACTGCCTGCCGAACCAAAGCCGGCGGCGCTTTTTTGGCGGCCATGGCATGCGGCGACAGGAGATGCAGGTCGAAGACATCCCGGGCCTGCGCGGCCTTGCGGTTGGCGAGGGCGTCGATCTTTTGCCGGTAGGCCGCTGACCCGGTGTAGTGGGGAAAAAGGAACGGAGCCAGTTGGTAGGCCCCGAGCACCGCCGATGCCGGCGGCTCGATGGCATGGTCGTCAAACGCCTCTTCTTTTTTGCGGCGGGAAAATTCAAGCCGGGTGGCGACTCGGTGATTTTCGTGCACGACCTCGAATTTCCAGCGCTGAGTGGTATCGGTTTGTTTGAGGGCGCTGATTTCTCCCAGCGTGATCCGGGCCGCGGCCAGTTCGGAAATTAAGGGTTGAGCCGTGAGGGTCTTGTTCACGTTCTTTTTGAGAGTTTCCCTCGCCACGACGCGGGCATCGAAATCCATGTCCTCGGAAAGCCGTAGGCTGCCGTGGTAAAGACGCAAGTTCACCCCGCCCTTGAGGCAGATTGTGCCAGGGCTGACTGTGTTCGCAAAATGCTTCAGGAACACGAGGTGAAACCGTTCAACTGTCTCCCTATCTGTCATGACGTTTAATTCACACATAGTTGAATAAAACGCAATAGCAGAATCATGGAGCATCCACCCACAACAGAAAACAGGGTCTGACCCTCTCCGGCACGTTCTCGCTGGGAGAAAAAATCTGAAACTGATGATCATCAGCTCGGCGAAACAGGAGCTTTCAAACTTTGGATCCGCTGGTGGATAAACTCGGCAATCTTATTGGGAGAATAGTCATCGGCGCTAATGTAACCGTCGAGTGAAAACACGCCAGGCACTCTTGGACTGCCGCGTTTGATGAACATCACTTGCTCCTCTCGCTTTTTATTGATCAGGTCCCTTATAGCCCTCCATTCAACTCCACACCATTCGCGCTCGTTGTACGCCGAAGATAACAGTACGACATTCAATCGAGCCTTCTGGTGGTAGATTCGTTGAAGGTGGGTGTCTAAATTCGGACGCGCTAGCTCTGCTTGATGATACTCATCGTAGAAAATTTTCTTCTTAGGATATTGCTTGGTCATTCGATTCGCCAGATTTTTGATCAGCTTCCGATCTGCGCCAGGAAAAGAGAATGCCACTTCAAAACGAGGCTCCTGATTAGCTCTGTTGTACTGAACCGCAAATGTGCACGCCTTGCCGTCAATTAACGCGAGCGCGTCCAGCACGAGAACGGTCAGGTAGGTTGCATCAGGTGCTCCCCGGTCATACCAGCACCCGTGGCGGTCTTGTTGCTTGAGCAACCATTTGCGAGCACGCTCGATTGCGCTTTTCCAGCCCACTGGTTTAGCCAAACACAATGCATGCACGGCCTTTGCAGTTGCTTCAACACCCGGCTGCTTATCACTTTCCCAGCAGGGCCAGCCGCCGGTAGCGCGTTGCAGACGCACCAGTTCCTTTGCAGCACGACGGACGAGCGGTGATTTCCCTGTTGGCCCTCGCATCTGTATCGAACAAAAAATTAGGTGCGCTAAATACTCGGCATGCATAACTATCCTGAGCCGATTTGTCGGCAGCGAATGATAAAAACGCCACGGATCCTTATCCTCGCCCGGTAGCTCAAGAGCTTCCAGTCGCCGCCGCATGGATTTTTCCAGAAATTGCAGAGCGAGCCGTGATCGGCACATGTTGAAAAGCCAGTAACTAGCCGGTATCCGCTCAACTCCGCCCTGCATTACCGCCTCCATATCTGTCTTTGCCAGTCGTCTCCACCATGCATCAAAGCCACGAATCGGACCCCATTCGGCAGTGCGAATCATCGTTGCCTCAAGTGAGAATTCCTGGCGATCGTGCCCCCACCAAAAATCGCGCAGCACCCATGGTGAAAGTGATTCGACTCTGCTTGCCTCCGCGATGGCGCGGCGGCCGATTGTCCGTGTTGTGCCCTTCGAATCCGTTATCGACGCGCCCGCTGCACACATCTGCATCGTGGTCTTCACACCCAATTCCCAAAACTTCTTTACAGCCTTCAACTGAGGTATGCACGGTGACCCGCGGCTACGTAGGTAAACGAAAGCCTCATGCTCACTGTACGATTCATTCAATCGCGACACATACTCTAGCCATGCCACTGCGCGTTCGTGAGAAGGTAGGGGGGCAATATTGCCAACAAACGCCATGTATGCCTTTCGACGGTCTGAGATTTCCGCGTCGAGTTTCGCTACGATAGATAGAATTTCCGCTGGGGACTCGAGTCTGGACCCTGATTTTCGGTTGACCATTTTGCGGATTGTAGCGAGTCGCTAACCGATTGGCAAAAGGTATCGCCGTATCGTCTCCAATCGACCCGGGCTATGGCTTTCTAGGATTTCGACGGGGTCAAACCACTACTTTGCTGAAGCGGCTGACATCTTCGCTTATTGTGAAGACTTATCCATAGCCCGGCTGGAATTGGTTCGGTTCCGAGAATCACCATTACCAATGCCTTTAGTTCATGACGTGATTTCAAATAGCACTGCTCCATGGAATCGAGGTCTAACCCTGAAGGCTGCGGACGAGGTTCGGGATGGGTATGCCATTCACCCACAAAATGTAGACCCGCATCGAATTTAGCATTGATCGTCCTCTGCTGCGCCGAAGTGCACGGCCAAAACCTAAAGCGGGAACGGCGATCTGAAACCTGGGGTTCTGTTGCTTCCACAATGGACACCTCGCTCGCGGAAATCCGCGCAAATAGCATCCCCCCCGCTTCCGGCGAACCACTGCGGACCTGACGATGGCGCGCCATCGTCGCTAGCACCGCCGATCCGAGGACGACCTGTTGCCTTTTCCCAGTCAAATATCGCAGTGGCCTGAATGGCTCGTCATCAATGACAACAGTTACAGGCGATAGCGGGCGCGAGCGCTTCATGATGGATACTTCCGAAGGGTTGAAGGATGAGCTTTTCCGCCCAACATGAAATCGGAGTTAGCCCATGCTTGCGATACAGACCTTCCGCCCCGAGCCAGGTTCGGCGTTGCGATGCCGTGATATTCCCGGTCAGATAGTCAATTCCTTGCTGGACCGCCATGCTGGCCGTCGGGATCATCTCCGCGACACCGTAAGGTTGAAAAAAGCCGGCACACCCGGGCGATTGCACCAACGGTTTCGGGTCACACGTGCGTCCCGCAAATGTCCCCCAGGAATCCATGAGACATTCCATGCAGCCGCCTTGGGTTGGATGAACCAAAATACTATGTCCTGCTACCGCGTGAGGTTCGATCCAGGTAAACAACCCAGCCGAAGGGAGATCGTCTCCGCGGAGTAGTTGGTTCAAGTCATGTTCTGCGGCCCATGAACCCACGGTGGAAACGATGAGGTCGGCTGAACAAAAAGCCAGGGACTGAAAATCATGAACATCCCGCCATGAGAAGGCAAACGCCTCTACTTTCAGGTG
>JBEKQH010000468.1:0-2857 GCA_049519915.1 Opitutaceae bacterium | reverse complement strand
AACGCTGAACGCTGAACGCTGAACGCTGAACGCTGAACGCTGAACGCTGAACGCTGAACGCTGAACGCTGAACGCTGAACGCTGAACGCTGAACGCTGAACGCTGAACGCTGAACGCTGAACCAACTTCCAGCTACCAAATACTAACCACGATGACAAATTACTTCCATAAGCTGACGAGATCGTCGGTGCGCACCCAGCCGGTCTGGCCGTTGTCGAAAACGAGGCGGGACCAGCTGAGGAAGGTCTTGTCAGCTATCACAAGATTTCCTGCGGAAAGCGGCGTGGTTTTCTGGGTGGTATCGGCCTCGGTTGGAATTGAGCGCAAGATGGCGTTGCGCCACACCAGCGCAGCGCGGGCGTCGGCGGCCGGACCGTAGGCGGAAATTCCTATCCCGGCGGCGGCGGCGATAACGACGGACAGCCCCAGGGCGACCAGAACAACCATTCCGACCGGCGGACGGATGAGCCCGTAGGCGCGCGCCAGGAGCAGCCCCAGGGCCACGGCGGTCAGGGCCGCAGCGGCGGCGAGCAGGCGTTGCCAAACGGCCGGCGAAGCGAGCCGAGCGAGCATTTGCCGCGGTCCGGGCGCGGCGAAAGCGACGAGGTCGGTTACGGCGTAGCCGGCATGCTCGTAGCCGAGCGCGAGATTCCAGCGCAGGGTGTCGTTGCCGGGGTGTTGCACAAAGGCTGCGCTCCACTGGGCGGCGGCTTCGGGCCAGCGGTCCTGCTGCGCGAGCGCAAGGCCGAGGTTGTGGCGTGCGATCCAGTCGGTCGGTGTCTGGCCGACCACGTCGCGCCAGCCGGCCTCGGCGGCGGCAAAATCGCCGGAACGATAGGCCGCGCTGGTTTCACCAGCGCTGAGGTGCGGGGCGGGAGGCGACAGGTTGGAGGTGTCGTTAGCCGCGAGGCGCGTAAAACTAAAACCGAGGAACAAGACGGCCACTCCTACGGCGAACGGCAGCAGATTGCGCGGGAGCAAAAGCGTGGCCGGAGAAAACCTCGGCGCGGGTCGGGCGGCGAGCGCGGTTTCGGCCCGGGCCAGCCAGTCGTCGGGCAGCGCGTGATCGGCGGCGTAGAGGGCGTGCTCGGTTTCGTGCCAGAGGCGTTGCCACGCGTCGTCGTCGAGTTCCTCGGCGGCAGGCGCGGCACGGCGGAGCTCGGCGAGCACGGCGGCGTCATGCTGCCATTGCAGCAGGCGGGAGGCGTCGGGCTTGCGGCCGGACGACGTCTCGGCGCGCAGCTCAGCGAGCAATTTGGCGAGGCGGGCATGGGCGTCGCGTTGAGCCCGGCGCGGATCGCTGGCGCGTGCGCGGCGCAAGGCGAGGGCGAGCCAGAATCCAAGCAAAAGCAGGAACGGAGCGGCGAGCGCAACCGCGAACGCCGACGCGCTCCAGGGAACGGGCGCGTGGGCGTCGCCATCCAGCGTCTCTCGCGGGAGGGTGGCCGGCAGGGACGGCGGGCCGGGCAGTTTCAAGTTGGAGGCCGTTGCGGGGGGGCCAAAGTTCTCTGCCGCTCCGGCCTTGTTGGTCGCCGCAGGGATCACGTTGATGCTGAAACTTTCCGTGGTAATCGTTTTGTAGTCGCCGCTCTTGGGATCGAAGTAGGTGAAGTGGACCGGAGGCAGCGTGTAGGCGCCGGGCTTGCTGGGGACGAGCACGGCGTCCTGGGTGAGAGTGGCGTCGAAAAGCGAGCCTGGCTTGAGCTCGCGTTTGGGTTTGGACGGCACCACTTGGAAGTCTTCCGACGCCTCGCGCGAGGGCAGCCCGGTGATTTCGGGCCAGTTGCCAGTGCCGGTGAGCGCCAGGGTCCAAGTGACCGGCTCTCCAACGGCGACCGTAGTCGGCACAACTTTCGCCGTGAAGATGAATTTGCCCACCGCGCCGTTAAAATCGGCGGGCGCGGGTGGCAACGGCTTGATCGTGAGGGTGGGCGAATTACTGGCGACGGTACGGTTGACGAGGCTCGGGAATGCGAATGAAAACGAATCGAAAGGCGACCCGCCGACCGCGAGTTGAACCTGCTGGCGCACCGGCGGGATCGTGACGTCGCCGGCCGTCCGGGCGTAGCCGCGTGTTTTGTAGACGATGCCGAGGTGCGGCTCGCCGTTGACGGCGATCTCGAATTGTTCCGGTTTCGACCAGTCTTCGACGGAAACGGGCGGGGGGGACCACTGAATATCGCCGACCCCCTGCGGGCGGAAACGGCGCGCAAGATCGAGCGTATAACTGATCGGAAAAACCTCGCCGACCCAATACTCGCCGCTGGCGGGCGCAAGTTTGGCGCTGACGGCCCCGGCCAGCCCGGGCTGGCCGCCCGAATTGCCGCCGCCCGGCGAAGGGGCGCCGGAATTCTCCACATCGAAGGAGACGGCGGGCACCCGAGTGTCGCCCTTATCGGTGGCGACGGTGAAAGCGGGCACCCGTAGCGTGCCGCGCCGGGTGGGGTGCGCGAGATAGACGATCGTGTAGCTCGAGCTCGACTGGCTGTTGACGATCGAGATTCCGGTGAAGCGCGAGGTGATGTCCAGTTGCAAGCCGGCCACGGACGGCGGTTTCACCGAATCGTCCTTCGGAGTGCAATTGTCGAAGATCAGCTTGATTTCACAATCCTGGTCGAATTCGAGCGAGCCGCCGGACGGTTCCCAATGAGCGTTCTGCGCGCGAGCGACAACGACGAGAAACGAAACGAGAAAGAAAAATAAAAAAGTACGCATGGGTATTAAAGAGAGGGGTAATTCGCGCAGTCGCGCGGAGAGGGAACGTGATCCGTAACGCGCCGGTTCAATACCGACGGAGCCGGTCGCGGCGGGTTAGGGATAACCCGCCCTACCTTGCGGTTTCGCCGAAGAATCGAAA
>JBEKQH010000467.1:0-2878 GCA_049519915.1 Opitutaceae bacterium | reverse complement strand
GGCCTGGCCTGTATCGCCCGCTTAAATCCTTCGGGCGACATCGACGCCTACAACGGGACGGCTTACGCCGCGGCTTCCACCATTCCCTATTCGGCCAGCGGGGCCTATCAGTTCCGCCTGGTGGTCAACGTCACCGCTCATACCTATTCGATCTATGTGACCCCTCCGGGCGGCACGGAACTGACGGTCGGCCTCAACTATGCCTTCCGCAGCACCGCGAACACCATGACCAGCCTGAACACCTGGAATCTCGAGGTGAACGCCACCCCCGCAAATTGCTCGCTCACCGCCAGCAACCTCTCCGGCACCACCGGCGGCGGCGGCGGTCCGTTCACAATCACCTCCAGCGGTGGGGCCAACGGAACCATTGCTCCGAACGGCGTGGTCACGTTGATCGCGGGCTCCAACCAATCGTACACGATTACGCCCAATTCGGGATTCGCCGTGGCCCAGGTGTCGGTGGACGGTTCGAGCGCCGGAGCCGTTACCTCCTATACCTTCTCCAATGTGCAGGCCAATCACACGATCAGCGCCACCTTCGCCCCCGTGGGAGTCGGTCCGTTTTTCATCGCGTCCAGCGCCGGACCCAACTGAACCATTACTCCCTCCGGTAGCATTACGGTGTCCCAGGGCGTCAGCCAAGCGTTCACGATTACGCCCAACTCTGGTTATATCGTAGCCAGCGTGACAGTGGACGGATCGAGCGCGGGTGCGGTCACCAGCTACACCTTCTCCAATGTGCAAGCTAACCATACGATTAGCGCCGCCTTCCAACAACAATCCACCGGCACCGCCTGGGTTGGAACATTTGACGGCTTCCCCGGCGCCGCCTGGTGCGCTCAATGGGGCGTCGCTTCGCCGCCGCAATCGGATTCCGGCGCTCCTCCCGGAGCCCGCAGCCCCGATTGCTGGGGTTTTGCCGCACCCTATACACCCCCCAACGGCGGGATTACGATCTCCACCGATAACGGCCCGAGCGGCCACGCCGCCGCGATCACCTACTATGGCGCGGGTTCATCGGCGTATTCCTGCTCCTGCGGTAGCGCCAAAGGCGGCGCGCAGTTCTATGCAGAGCTGCAGGACACCCGGACCACGGCCAACGCCGGCCAAAACATCGGGAACAATCCGGGTGCCGGCCGCCCTGACCTGGCTAATGCGCGGGTTCTCTATCTAAAATATTATGTGAAGTTCCCCGTTGGTTTCGACTTCGGCAAAGCCGGCAAACTTCCCGGATTTTTTGGCGGCACCGAGGGCGACGAAAGCGGCTTCAATACCGGACCCAACAGCTTCTCGACCCGTTATATGTGGCGTGGGACGAATGGCGAAGTTTACGAGTATGATCCGGCCATGCCGAGCGGCGCGGCTGGCAATGACCTTGGCGCGGGCAACTGGCACTGGCAGGCCGACGGCCAGTGGCACAGCATTGAGCAAATGGTCGATATCACGACCGGTTCGCTCGCCGTCTGGTACGACGGAACGCAGGTCTACTCGGCGACCGGCATCATGAAGGGCTTTTCCGCCACCACGCCGTTCGGCGGAATTATCTTCTCCACTTTCTACGGCGGCCATGACTCAAGCTGGGGCCCCAAGAAAAACACTACCGCTGAATGGGCCGATTTCACCATCGATACCAAGTTCATTCCGTAATAGCCACTTGGTAACCGCCCAAGGCCTAATCTAGTTCCAGGCCGCGCAACACCGTTGCGCGGCCTTTTTTGCGGCTGCTCTTTTTTAGTAAATCCGAATCCCAACACCCGTAAATATTTATTAAAAATATATACATGCGGATGTCATTCGATCCGCAACAGGCCGACTCTTCGGTCGCAATGCGCCTTACCCCCGACGTGCGATCTGCTCTCACGATAGGGTAAAACACCCTATTTTTCGATGTGGATGCCGCTGATTAACCATTACATGCGGCCTCTCTCCACTCGGTTGCGTTTTCTTGCGCTGAGGCGGCCATAAGCCGTTTGGCTCAATCTACAAGATGTTAGATGCAAATCTGATGCACTCTTTTTATTTAACGATACAAATGGAGGTGGGGTCGCCATTCACCATCCCTGTTCCATCTTTTTACTAAGGTTAACACCCTACTTCGCTGGCTTACCCCCCTTCGCCCTCGAATGCCCCCCGTCAGCCGGTCAACCCCGTCAGTACAACTGAACTCCAAAAGCATCGATATCATGAAAACGGAAAAACGTATCGTAAAAGTCCTCGCCGCATTCGCTCTTGCTTGCGGCTTATCCGTGTCAGCCCACGCCCAAATCGGCAGTGGCTGGACACCCGACAATGAAGTCTATATTCCCCAAACATCCTCCGGCAGTTCCATAACGGCAATCTCGGGAGGATACGAATTCAAGATTCCGACCGTCAAAGGTCTTTGCCGGGCGGAAATGCGCGGAAACAACCTTCCCACGAACACGACCAATCAATGGCAGGGGCTTGCCACCCTTGTATCATTCCCTTCTGGCTCTGACAAAATCTGCATGCACCAGGTTTTCGGGCCGGAGCCTTCCACTCCTGATCTCATCCTCGATGAAGCCACATATTCCGGCGGGATTGAAATCATGTCGCTGGAACAAAGCGACGCCTTTGAAGCGCAGATCAAAGTCGGCGTGCAGTTCCAGTTGAATACGATTTACGATCCGGTTGGAAACTTGATCACGATTTATGTCAACGGCACGAAGACGGGCACGAAGGTTCCCAATTCGGGCGAACACTACAACAAGTACGGCCAATATGTGTCCCTGTCCGGCAGCGGCCCGACCACCTTTGATTGGGTGAATGTCCAATCCTGGGCGGGTGGTACAACCGGCGGCGGCGGCACCACCGTGGCCACGCCGACCTTCAGCCCGGCTGGCGGCACGTACACCAGCGC
>JBEKQH010000466.1:0-3338 GCA_049519915.1 Opitutaceae bacterium | reverse complement strand
GCTCCCGATCATCATGTCTCCTTCCACGCTGGAGGGAGTATTGGCGATGTAGTTATCCAGCCAGTTGGTGGCCGCGGTGGCATCACTTTGGATCCATTCGCTGAAAACCCGACCCACGACTTCCGATTGGCCGGCTTCAGGCGCGAGAGATTGGGCCCAATTCAGTGCGGCGACAGGATCGTTTTGCCCCCATTGGTAGGCAAAGGTGCCAATGGCGGAATTGCGGTCGTCTGAAACCGGCATGGACAACAGCCAGGTGGCGGCCGTTTCGGGCGACTTCTTGTCCAGGGCCAAGGCCACCATTTCGTAAGCGCCTGACCCAATCTGCAAGTTATGGGGATCCTTGGCCCAAGACTCGACGGCGGCCTGGGCGAGATCGGCGTTGCCGTTGGCGATCAACGCCTGAAGGCTCAAATAGACCGAACTAAGCTGGGCCAGGGGACCGGAGGTGTTTGGCTGGCGCAGCAAAGTGTCGACTTTCCCGATCAGCGATTCCGGATCGGATGTCGCCAAGGCGTTCATGACCTCGCCGACCAGAACCGCACTCGACAGCTGGTTGTCCGGTTCAGCGACCCAATTCCAGGCATGTTGCGGATCGTTTCCCGCCCAAACTTTCACGATCGCTTGTACCCAGGTGGCTTTTTCATTCTCTGTTCGCGCGAGAGCCTGGGCTAGGTCGATGGCGAGCTCAGGCCGGTTTTTGGCAATCTCCGCAAGAGCCGCCACAACCTCGCCGGGCGATCCCGACAATTTTTCGCGCAGGAGATCGAGAAGATCGCTATAGCCCGCGGTTTGGTAGGAGAAACTTGGAACGTTGGTCGTGACGGGGGAGAAGACCTGGGGTTTGGGGGCAGCCGTTCCTGCCGAGGTGTCTTGTTCGATGCGCTGCGGAGCGGATTTCCCACTGTGAAAAACCCACCAGCCGATGGCCGCGAGGCCGACGGTGATTCCGGCCAGCAGTAATCGCGAGAGCCTGGGCTTGCCGGGAAGATCGGGGTCAGTGTGCATGGCGAACTGCGAGCGTTATTAATTGGCCGGTTTGGCCGGCGGATTTTTCCATTCTGACGGCAACACGGTGGTTTCGCGCACCAGGTTGGACGGCGTTCCGTAATAATAGGCCCGGAGGCGGTAAGAAACTTCCCTTTGAGGCGGATGCAAGGCCCAGCCGAAGGCATTGATTTTGGGGGGAATGAGGCCGGCGACCGTGAATTCCGAATTGTTCGCATCCTTGGTCTCAAGCATAAAGCCTTCTTCGTCGCTGGAACAGATCGTCCACGTAAGTTGGAAGGCGCTGACGGTGATCGGGACGAAGGTCGCTTTCAGGTTCAGGGGAGCGCCTTGGGCGGCGGTCGCAGGGTTCCGGATCGATTTTTTTGCGATCGGCACCGCATCGGGAAGGAGTTTGGGACCGGACCACGAATAATCTTCCGGCTGGGCATAGCGGGTGGCATAGGTGGCGTCCGACAAATCCTTGGGCAAGGTGACGACAACGGTGTTGGACACCGGTCCATAAATGGGACGGACCCGATAGTAAAAGGTCGTCTGCGGCATGAGCCGGGGGTGGGTATACTTGGTCTGGTTCGGCGGGCAAAAGCTGAGGACAATATAGGGGCCGTTCGGATCTGTGGCGTATTCAATCGTATGGCCGGCGGCACCAGGCGCGGTGTCCTTCCATTCCAAAGCGACATCGACCGGAGAGATCAAAGTGGCGCTCAAGTGGATGGTTGAATCAGGGGTCGATCCGCCGCGAGATGCCGGCGAAAAGCCGGCTACGCCGATGACGACGAGCAACGAGACCAATCCGCATTGGATCCATCTTTTAACCCCAGTGGCCAGACTGGCTGAGCCGACTCGTTCGGCCCGCATGCCAAAGGTTCGTGGCAAGGTGGGCCGGTGGCCGGCGCTGGAACGATAGGCGCGATGGGTCGCTGTCGGTATTTTTACGAGATCAAAGCCATGCGAGTCTTCGTAATATTTCATAGGGCTAAATTTAGTTGGGTTTGCTAAAAAAGAAGTCTTGGGGAGAACCGTACGACAGTGAAAAAGGGCAAAAGGTTCAACAACGGAAGAACCAGCTTAGGGTGACGCATGCGCCGTTGCAACCTCAAGCAAAAATGGCGGACCCCAAAAGGCCCGCCATTTCGATTTAGGCCCAAGGCGAAAGATCCGCCTTGGGTGGTTTGATTTTTGTTAATCGATTGTGTAAGTCGCCGAGGTCACCGTGCTGCTGGCGCCGTTGAGGATGGCGATAGCCTTCAAGGTGGTGGTGCTCTTGAACTCGATGGTGTGATCGGGCACAGGGGTGCTGCTGGCCGTCGGAGTGGAGCCGTCCGTCGTATAATAGAGGGACACGCCGCTGGTGGTATCCGTAACGCGGACGTGGACTTCGCCGCTATACGTGCCGCCTGGCTGGCTGAAGGCCGGTGCGGCCGGCCCATTGCCTGTCTGCTGCGAGAACGTGGCGGCGATGGTGTGATTGGCCTGCACGTTGGAGAAGGTGTAGGAGGAAATCGCGCCTTCGTTGGTTCCGTCGACGGTCACCGCGGAAATCGTGTAACCGGAATTAGCCGCGATGGCGAAACCTTGGGTTCCGCCCGAAGCGACCGAGATTGCGCCCGACGGATTGATGGTTCCGCCGGTGCCGGCGGTGGCCGTGATCGTAAACGTCGGCGGGGGTGCCGATTGGGTGAAGGTGGCGGCGATGGTATGATTGGCCGGCACGTTGGAGAAGGTGTAGGAGGAAATCGCGCCCTGGTTGGTTCCGTCCACCGTCACCGCGGAAATCGTGTAACCCGAGTTGGCCGCAATCGCGAACCCTTGGTTGGAACCCGCAGCGACGGTGATTGCACCTGCCGGGGTGATGGTTCCGCCGGTGCCGGCGGTGGCCGTGATCGTAAACGTCGGCGGGGGCGTTCCTTTGGTGAACGTGACGTAGATCATGTGGCTGGACTGGATATTAGTGAAAGTGTAGGAGGTGGTGCCCGTTGCCGTCAGAACATTATCGATATACACGTTGGAGGTGTATCCAGAACTGGGCGCAAATGTGACCGTGGTGCTGGCGCCTGCCGCCAGCGGTCCCACGAAGCCGGTGGTGGGACTGATCGTCCCGTTGACGCCGGCGACGTCCGTGATATAGTACCCGCCCGTTTGGCCCTGCTTCCAGAATTGAATAGAATCCCACGTGGTGGTGCACGGGCCAGTACCGGAGGCCGACGCATAAGCGCCGAACTTGTTATAATTCGGCGGCCCGTTTCCGGTCTTTGTTTCAGCCAACGACCCGTTGATATAGACCTTAACAGACACGTTCGGCGTGTAGATCGTATTCACCTGCACCCGGG
>JBEKQH010000465.1:0-5501 GCA_049519915.1 Opitutaceae bacterium | reverse complement strand
CGTTCAGCGTTCAGCGTTCAGCGTTCAGCGTTCAGCGTTCAGCGTTCAGCGTTCAGCGTTCAGCGTTCAGCGTTCAGCGTTCAGCGTTCAGCGTTCAGCGTTCAGCGTTCAGCGTTCGACCCATCGATTCGCGGTGCCGTCGGAACGGGCGCGCTGATGGAATAAGTGCCCATCGCGACGGTGCTGTCGGTCTGGCCGCTCTTGAACGCCATGGCTTTGAGGGTCGTGGTCGTGCTGAGGGAAAGGGATCCGCCATTGGACACCACCGTGCCGTGGCTTTCAGTCGGCGTGCTGCTGTCCGTGGTGTAGGCGATCGAGGCACCGTTGGTCGCGGAGCCGAGGGTCACCGATTGCGCGCTGGTGTAGGTGCCGGCAACGGGACTAAAGGTCGGTGTCGCAACCTGGAGCGGAATATTGACGGTGTATAATCCGCTCACCGAGGCGCTGTCCAAATCGCCGCTCTTGTAGGCAATCGCCTTGAGGGTCAGCGTGGAGCCGATCGCAACCGAACCGCCATTCGACAATGACTTGGCCGTGCCGGTCGGCGTGCCGCCACTTTCCGCGGGCGTGGTGCCATCCGTGGTGTAAATAATCGTGGCGCCTGTCGTCGTGGAACTCACGGTCACCGACTGCGCGCTGGAGTAGGTACCAGCCACCGGGCTGAAGGTTGGCGAGGCGGCCGGCGGTGTGATGGTATAAATTGCGGCGCCGGTGGCGCTGTCGGCGAGACCGCTCTCAAAAGCCAGGGCCGTGAGTGTGGCGTTGGCGTTGATCGCAACTGAACCACCATTGGCCAACAATGCGCCGTGGGTGACCGTGCCGCCGCTCTCGATCGGGGTGCTGCCATCCGTCGTATAGGCGATCGAGGCACCGCTGGTGGTGGACTTAATGGTCACCGACTGCGCGTTGGTGTAGGTGCCGGCGACGGGGCTGAAAGTCGGCGTGGCGGCCGGCGACACCAGGGTGTAGGCCGCCGTGTCGACGGCGCTATCGGCGAAACCGCTCTCAAACGCGATGGCCTTGAGGGTCTTGGTGGCGCTGATCGCCACCGACCCGCCATTGGCCAACAATGTGCCGTGGGTAACCGTACCGCCACTCTCGGTCGGCGTGCTGCTGTCCGTCGTGTAGGCGATCGAGGCACCGCCGGTGGCGGAGCTGAGGGTCACCGATAACGCGCTCGTATAAGTTCCGCCTACGGGGCTGAAGGTCGGCTGGGCCGCCGCTAGATTGATGGTATAGCCGCCACTGGCCACCGCGCTGTCGCTATAGCCGCCTGCGTAGGCGATGGCTTTTAGCGTGACACTGGTTCCGATGGCTACCGACCCTCCGTTGGGCACCGAGGTGCCATGGGTTTCGGTGGGTGCGCTCCCATCCGTCGTATAGTTGAGGAAAGCGCCAGGCGTGGCCGAGCTGATGGTCACCATTTGCACGCTGGAATACGTGCCGGCCGGAGGACTGAAGGTGGGTGTGGCCACCGGGCTGACAATGATATAACCCGCTGTAGCCACAGCGCTGTCGGCATAGCCGGCTTTGAAAGCGATGGCTTCGAGCGTGACCACCGTGCCGATGGAAATCGTCCCTCCGTTGGCCAACAAGGTGCCGTGGGTTTCGGTCGGCGTGCTGCCGTCGGTCGTGTAACTGAGGGTGGCGCCGCTGGTGGCAGAACTGATCGTTACCACTTGCGCGGTCGTATAGCGGCCGGCCACCGGGCTGAAGGTTGGCGTGGCCGCCGGATTAATCGTGTAGGCCGCGGTGGTCACCGGGCTGTCGGTCTGGCCGCTCTTGTAGGCGATGGCGTTGATCGTCATGCTGGCATTGGCGGGAATCGCCGTCGAATACAGGATGCCACTGGTCTCGGTTGGGGTGCTGCCGTCCGTCGTGTAACGGATCGAGGCACCGCTGGTGGTGGAACTGAGGGTCACGGATTGCCCTGCGGCATAAATGCCGGCGGCCGGATTGAAACTCGGCGTATCCACCGCCACCGGCGTGCCACCGTTGATGCTGCCACCGGTCCAGAACATGACGTTCTGCCAGGTGAACGTGGCCGGTCCGGTGCCGGATGCCGAAACATAAGCCCCCACTTTGTTATAGTTTGGGCCCGTTCCGGTCGCCTTCTGTTCCACATGCGTGCCGTTGATATAGACGTCTACCGTAACATGGCCGGCTCCCCCCGTGGGATTATAGATCGTATTAATTCGGAGGGTGTTTCCAACACTATAAGGCTTCAGCAGCACCGCACCCCCTTCGAGTTCATAGATTTCGTCGGTTCCCGAGCTGGTCTTGATGGCAATCAGACTCCAGGGAGTGGAAGGATCCGGCCCAAAGGTCTGCTTCATCGTTATCTCGTTGCCGCCCAAACTATTCACGGTCACGTTGCCTTGGAACTGTTCGGTGACCGTAGCCGAAAGATTGGTAAAGCGAAACTCAGCCCGGCCCGCGCCCGAAGGAACGGAGAACACGCCACCAATACCGCTAGGCAGGGGGACGGCCGTACAGCCGGCCGAGGTTTGGATGGAGTAGGTCTCCGTTGTGGAGGTCCAGCCGGTGCCGATTTGGGCGCGCGCCGTCAAGGAAAGGCCCAAAAAAAGGGCCGAGGCGGCGACCGCCGACCAAGGACAGGACCGCGCAGACGGGCGGACAAAATAGCTGGAGTATATCGTGTTCATGTAAAGAAAGCCGGGGCACCGCAGGCGGGGCCGGTTGGAGGCGGAGGCGCGATTCAAAGCTGGAGTCGTATTATGGGTCAGGCGCCAGCTGGTCTCCGTTCGAGCCTCGGAGCCGCAGCTCGGTCGGGATCGGCGCGCTGACCGTATAGGTAGCCGTGCCGACGGGGCTGTCGGCATAACCGCCTCCAAAGGCGATGGCTTTAAGGGTTGCGGTCGTGCGGAGGATCACAGGCGCCGAATAAGACAAGCCATGACTTTCGTTCGGCGTGCTGCCATCCGTCGTATAATTGATCGAGGCGCCTCCGGTCGTGGTACTGATCGCTACCGATGGAGCGCTGGTATATATGCCGGCCGCCGGGCTAAAGGTGGGCGCGGCGACTTGGACCGCCCCTTGGGTGAAGGCGACATAAATCATGTGGCACTGCTGCAGATTGGTGAAGACATACGAAGTGGGCGTCGTCGGCACCGTCAGCACATTGTCGACGTAGACATCGGCGCTGTAACCCGAGTTGGGCGAAAAGGTGACCGTGGCGCTGGCGCCGGCCGCGAGGGGGCCCACCCAGCCCGTGGTAGGACTAATGGTTCCATTGGGATCGGAGACGTCCGTGACGTAATATCCTCCGGTCTGTCCCTTCGTCCACATCTGCACACTATCCCATGTGGTCGTGCACGGGCCGGTCCCAGAAGACGAAATATAAGCGCCGAATTTGTTATAATTTGGAGGGCCGTTGCCCGTCTTTGTTTCCGCCAACGTCCCGTTGATATAAACCGCAACGGAAACATTTGGCGTATAGACCGTATTTATCTGGACTCTGGCGCCTACGGTATAGGACGCCAGTTTGTTGCCGCCCTCGACTTCATAGAGCTCTCCACCGTTGGCTTTTTGAACGGCAATGATGACAAAAGGCGTGGAGGGGGCCGGGCCAAAGAGCTGCTTCACGTTAACCTTGTCGCCCCCCAGACTGTTGACAGTCAGGAATCCCTGAAACTGTTCCGAGCCGGTCGTGGCGAGATCTTCAAACCGGAATTCGGCCCGACCCAAAGAGCCTGCAGGAACCGAGAACGTACCGCCTAGACCCGAGCCGGAAGGGACGGCCGTGCAATTAGCCGACGTTTGGATATAATAGCCTTCGGTGGTCGGGGTCCAACCGCTGCCAATCTGGGCGTGAGTCGCCAGCGACAGCCCGCAGAAAAGCGAAAACGCAACGGCAGCCCGGGCTCTCTGTTTCATCGCGGCAAAAGGACTACGGATGACGCGCAGGAGCCCGGTCTCCAAGCGAACCTTCGATTCTCGGCGTCGTTGGAACCGGCGCACTGATGGTATAGCCCGCGGAAGTGACCGTGCTGTCGGCAAAGCCGGTGGCAAAGGCCATGGCCTTAAGCGTGGCGGTGGTACTGAGGTTCACCGACCCGCCATTGGACAGGGCTGTGCCGTGAAAGACCGCATCGCCGCTTTCGGTCGGCGTAGACCCGTCGGTGGTATAGGCGATCGACGCGCCACTGGTGGTCGAGCTGATGGTCACCGATTGCGCACTGGTATACGTGCCCGCGCCGGGGGTAAAGGTGGGCGCGGCAGCCTGGGACGCGACGATCGTGTAGATCGCGTTGGTGATCGGGCTGTCGGAATAGCCCACCTTGAAAGCCAGGAACCTTAGCGTGAGGCTCGAACTAACGTTGACCGCGCCGCCATTGGCCAAAAGCGTGCCATTGGCGACCACGCCGCCACTCTCGGCCGGCGTCGAACCATTCGTGGTATAGACGATCGAGGCGCCCGCCGTGCTTGACGTGATCGTGACCGATTGCGCGCCGGCATACGTGCCCGCGGCCGGGGTGAAAGTCGGTGTGGCTGCCTGGAGCGTAAAAACACCGCTGGCCATGGGGCTGTCGGCATCCACTCCGTTGATGAAGGCGATGGCGTTGAGCGTGGTGGTGCTAGTGACGGCAATTGGGGACGAATAGGTCATCGTGCCGCTAAGAGGGACGCCATTGCTTTCAACGGGGGCTCCGCCATCGGTGGTATAAAGGATTGTCGCGCCCGGCGTGAGGGTGGAAATCGACACCGTTTGCGGACCTGAAAAGGTGCCGGCCGCCGGACTGAAGGTCGGCATGGCCGCCTGCCCGGATAGAATGGTGTAGGCGGCGGTCGACACAGGACTGTCGGTTTGCCCGCTGGCAAAAGCGATGGCATTGAGCGTGGTGCTGGCGCCGACGGAAACCGTTCCCCCGTTGGTCAACAAAATGCCATGGGTGACCGTGCCGCCGCTTTCGGTCGGCGTGGTGCCGTCGGTGGTATAGGCAATCGACGCGCCGCTGGTGGTCGAGCTCAGGGTCACGGGTTGCGCGGCATACCTGCCCGCCACCGGGCTGAAGCTCGGCGTATCCACCGCCACCGGCGTGCCACCGTTGATACTGCCGCCCGTCCAGAACTGGACATTCTGCCACGTGAAGGTGGCCGCGCCGTTGCCGGACAGGTTTATATAAGCGCCAATTTTGTTATAGTTTATGGGCGTGCCGCCCGTCCACTGTTCCACGTGGTTGCCGTTGATATAGACATCGACCGTCGCGGCACCTGCCCCGCCTCCGTTGGGACTATAGATCGTATTGAGCCGGAAGGTTGTGCCGATATTATAATGGTTCAGCAGCGTATTCCCACCCGTCTGCTCCTCATAGATTTGCGTGATGGTTCCACTGCTGACGACTCTCACCGCAATCAGGCTCCAAGGAGTACCGGTCGCATCTGGGCCGAACGTCTGTTTCATTGTGATATGGCCGGTGCCCCCCAAGCTGGCCACGGTCACGTCGCCTTGAAACTGCTCCGTCACGGCGGTGGAGAGA
>JBEKQH010000464.1:0-3040 GCA_049519915.1 Opitutaceae bacterium | reverse complement strand
GTCATCTGAAAGACGGTACCCCGCCCGAAATCACCCCCATCGGTGGTCGTGCCATAAAAATTGCCATCGCCGCCTTGCACCAAGCCTGCGAAAGGATAAGCCCCATTGGTTCCGTTAAATGAAACCAACGTCGTCAAGACGCCCCCCGGAGTCATCTGGAAGACGGTACCCCGACCGAAATCGCCTCCATCTGGAGTCGTGCCATAAAAATTGCCGTCGCTGCCCTGCGCTAAGTCAGCCTCAGGATGATACCCAGCAGCGGGGTCACCCATGGCGTCAAATGAATACAAGGTCGTCAGGGCGCCCGTCGGAGTCATCTGAAACACGGTGCCATAGCCCTCGTTGCCCAAAAGCCCTGTATAAGTACTGCCCCCAATTTCCGTTGTGCCGTAGAAGTTGCCATCGGTGCCCTGCACGAGGCTTGCGCCAAATGGATGGGCTCCATTGGTGTGGTAAAATGAAGCTGAGGCGGCCAATACACCCGCCGGAGTTATCTTAAAAATAGCGCCGTCTTCAATGCCCCCATCATTGGCCGTGCCATAAAAGCTACCGTCGCTGCCCTGCACCAGACCCGAGGTTGGATAAGTTCCTCCGTTATTAGCCGTGGTAAAATTGTAGATGACATTCAAGACAGCTGCGGGCGAACCAATGGTGTAGAGACCACTCGCCACCGGGCTGTCCGTGAAGCCAGTCTTGAAGGCGATGGCCTTGAGCAGAGTTGTGCTGCTAATGTTCACCGATCCAGTGTAGGGAAAGCCATTGGTAATCGTGTCGCCGCTTTCGATCGGTGTGCTGCCATCCGTGGTATAAGCAATCAAGGCGCCACTGGTGGTCGTAATGATGGCCACCGACTGCGCGCTGGAATAAGTGCCGACCGTCGGGCTAAAGAACGGCATGGACGCTTGAAGGGTATAGGTGGCGGTCGCCACAGTGCTGTCGGCCAGACCGATCTTGAAGGCAATGGCGTTGACCGTGACGTTGCCGCCCAGGGAAAATGATCCGCCGTTGGACAACGGTATGCCATGGATGACCGTGCCGCCGCTCTCCGTCGGCGTAGTGCCGTCCGTGGTATACGCAACGGAGGCGCCCATGGTGGTCGTATTGATGGTCACCGTCTGCGCACTCGTATAAGTGCCGGAGGCCAGGCTGAAGGCTGGCATGGCGACCGGGGGAAGAATAGTATAGACGGCGCTACTGACCGGGCTGTCGGTCTGGCCGCTCGCGAAAGCAATGGCATTAAGGGTGGTGGTAGTGCTGACGGTGATCGGCCCCGTATAGAGCATGCTGGTTCCAATCGGCATGCCGCCGCTCTCGGCTGGCGTGCTGTTATCGGTGGTGTAGAAGAACGTTGCGCCACTGGTGGTGGAACGGAGGGTCACCGTTTGCGCGGGGCCATAGGTGCCGCCCGCCGGATAAAAGTTAGGTGTGTCCACGGCCACCGGAGTGTTGCCGTTGGCGCTGCCGCCCGTCCAAAATAGGATATTCTGCCACGTGGACATGCACGGGCCAAAGCCCGATGACGCCGCATAAGCGCCAGCCTTGTCGTAAACCGTCGAATTTTCAGTGCCGGTCAACTGTTCAACCAACGTGCTGTTGATGTAGACATTAACAGTCGGGACGAGCATTCCCTGATTATCGGGAGCAAAAGAAAGGATCGTATTAACGCGGGCTGTGGTGCCGATTGTATAAGAGGCAAGGCCTTCGCCTGAATAGACTTCGTAGAGCTCTCCTCCGTTGGCTTTTGAAACTGCAATCTTGTTCCAATCGCTGCCTGAGAGCCCCCCGAACGTCTGCTTCAAAATCATCCTGTCGCCAACCAAATTATTAACCGTCACATCACCTTGGAACTGCTCCGTACCGCTAGTAAAGCCGGAGACGTCGTCTTCAAACCGAAACTCAGAACGCCCTGCACCCGAGGGAACATTGAAAGTACCACCGATCCCGTTTGAATTAGGGTTAGAGGAAACCGATAAAGGGACGGCCGAGCAGCCAGCCGACGTTTGGATGGCGTAATGCTCTTGAGTGGGTGTCCCCCAGCCGCTACCGATTTGGGCTCGGGCCGACAGGGACAGGCCGCACGCGAGGGCAAATGCAAAGAAGGCTTTTGCCCCATGGTCGACGGCCGAAAAAAGGCCGGCGACTAACGCCGCGCGGCCAAGATTATCTGACGACTGGCTGGATTTCGCGATCATAGGATGGAATGGGGGCGTGCGGCGGACGTTGCGCAAATCGACCGGTGCCGCACATGAGGGGTAGCGTAAGGGTAAACAAAAGCGGAGCTCGGAAACGCGTTGATACGCATCGGCTGATAACGCCGCAATTGCTTATAATTGGCGATATGACGCAGGCTCGGGGGAATACTAACGTCAATTGGATAAAACACTTCCGACAAATTTCCTGTCGATGGCATTGGTGTCAGAACCCATTCCTAAATAAAGACTCCCGATAATAGTGATTGCGTCCATTAGCGGTTCAATTGCTTGGATCCGGCTTGCGCGGTTTCTTCCAATACCCCGCGCAAAATTTCCAGCGTGCGCGCCGCCGCGCCCTGGTTTGCCTGCTGCCAGGCGCGCGCCGCCGCCGCCATGGCCGCGCGTTGCGCGTCGTCGCCCAAAAGGCGGACACATGCCGCCGCCAAGCCGGTTTCATCCGGCACCTTTTGCGCGCCGCCGCACGCCAATAGCTCGCGGACGATCGGCCGGAAGTTTGCCATCCCCGGACCGAATAAAATCGCCTTGCCCAAGGCCGCCGCCTCCACCGGCGTCTGTCCCTCCGTATGCGGCGGCAGGCTCTTGCCGCAAAAGACCAAGTCCGCCAATTGCGCCAGCCGGCGCAACTCGCCGGTCGTGTCCGCCACGGTCACCTCGACTTCGCCCGCGCAGGCGCCGCGCGAACGGAAATGATACGGTCGGCCCGAGGATTTCAGCAGCGCCTCGATCTCATCTCGGCGCTCCGCATGGCGGGGCACGATAAGCAACTCCACCGGCACGCCCGCATCCCCCGCCGCCCGTTGCGCCGCCAGCAACGCCGTCTCCTCGCC
>JBEKQH010000463.1:0-2819 GCA_049519915.1 Opitutaceae bacterium | reverse complement strand
GCAGGTTGGTGGAGCGGCGCTACCCGGGGCGTTCCCGATGTGTCCTACGATTCCGATCCAGCCACAGGCGTGTCTGTCTATCTAACCGGATCCGGCTGGGCGCAAGTCGGAGGCACGAGCATGGCGGCTCCTCAATGGACCGCGCTTAGTGCCCTGACGAACTCCCTGCGTCAACAACCGGTCAACTCGGCCCCCGGTGCCTTTTACACGCTCGCCACGTCGCCTAGTTCGCCCAATTACCCGACTTATTTTCATGACATAACTTCCGGAAGCAACGGGGCGTATTCGACCAGTCCCGGCTACGACCGGGTCACCGGGTTGGGGTCTCCGATTGGCGATAATCTAGTCCTGGCGCTAGCCGGAGGTTTTTCGTCACAGGTGGCGGCTCCGGTCTTTTTCCCCGGAGCGGGAGCTTATTCGAGCGGGAGTACGCAGAGCGTATCGATCGTTTCCGCGACCGCTGGCGTCACCATCCGCTACACCACCGATGGCAGTGTTCCGACCGACGTTAACGGCGTCTTATACTCCGCTCCGATTCAAATTAACACGGCGGCCTCGTTCGAAGCCATCGCCTATAAGAGCGGTCTCATCGACAGTTCTGTGACCGGCGCCAGCTACACCTTCGTGCCCCAAGTTGCGGCGCCGACGTTCAGCCCCGCAGCCGGCACTTATACGGTCGTGCAAACGGTGACGATTTCCACCACGACCAGCGGTGCAGCCATCGGCTATACCACAGACGGCAGCACGCCGACGGAGAGCGGCGGTTCTGTCGTCAATGGCACGCTTTACTCCGGCCCGGTGAGCATCGGCAGCACAAGCATCACGACCGGTTTGCGGGCCATCGCATTTAAAAGCGGTTTCATTAACAGTCCGGTGACCAGCAGCGGTACCTACACGGTCATTCCGGTGACCCCCGTGAATGTCTTGTACAATTTTACAGGATCCAACGACGGGGACTTGCCTTCCTCGCGTTTAACGAAGGGCAGCGACGGAAACTTTTATAGCACAACAGCGGCTGGTGGCGTTGGCCAGGGTGGCACTGTCTTTAAGGTGACGCCAGCGGGCGTCCTGACCACCTTAATTTCGTTTTCCAGTGCCGATGCAAACACGGCCCAGGAAGGTTTGGTGCAAGGCAGCGACGGGAATTTTTACGGCACGACCTGGTACGGAGGAAATAATTACGCTCCTCCGGAGACGTTTGGCTATGGCACGGTCTTTAAGATCACTTCGGCTGGTGTCCTGACTTTCTTGGATTTGTTCACTGGCGTCGATGGGGCCTATCCGGTGGACGCGCTAGTGCAGGGCAGCGACGGCGACTTTTACGGCACGACTTCGGGTATCGCCAGTGCAGCAAGCAATTTTAACGATGGCACCGTCTTTAAGATGACTCCGGCCGGCATCCTTACCACCTTGGTTTCATTTTCGGGCGCCAATGGGGACCATCCTTTTCACGCGGGCCTGGTGCAGGGCCGTGATGGTAACTTTTATGGCACGACCAATCAAGGAGGCGGTACCTACGTTTCCGCGGATAATCCGGGCGATGGCACGGTCTTTAAGATGACGCCGGCGGGCGTCCTGACTACCTTGGTTTCGTTTGACGGCGCTAACGGCGCCTCTCCTGACGCGACCCTGGTGCAAGGCAGCGACGGCGATCTTTACGGGACGACCTTTGGTGGAGGCAATAACGGCGATGGCACGGTTTTTAAGATGACTCCGGCCGGCGTTCTGACCACTTTGGTTTCGTTTACTGGCGCCAATGGGGCCTTTCCTGAGGCAGCCTTGGTGCAGGGGAGCGATGGCAACTTTTATGGCACGACCATTGAAGGAGGCAGTTATGATGATGGCGCTATTTTTAGAATGACCCCGGCCGGTGGGTTGACGCTGTTGGCATCGTTCGACATCCACAATGGGGAACTTCCTGAGGGAGCGCTGGTGCAGGGGAGCGACGGCAACTTTTATGGCACGACCATTAGTGGAGGAACCTCCGGCGCGGGCGTAATTTATCAGTTGAGAGTTGCTGCGGCGCCGACGTTCAGTCCCGCCGCCGGCAGTTATGCGAGTGCGCAGACGGTGACGATCTCAACCCCGACCAGTGGCGCTTCCATCCGCTACACGACCGACGGCAGCACGCCAACGGAAACCAATGGCATGCTTTACTTCGGCCCGGTGAGCATCGCTACCACCACCACGCTCCAGGCGATCGCCTTCGAACCGGTCTTTGCCGACAGCGCGGTGGCCAGCGGCGCCTACACGATTAGCAATGGCAGTGTCACGGTCTCGTCGAGCAACGGCTTTGACAACATCCCAATGTCGTCTGCGCAGTCTGGCACGTTTACCGCGACGTTCGATGCCTGGCCTTCGCTCTTTCCGAGCAATGCGGTGATCGCGTTGAGCAAGGGGTCGCAAACGGCCTATACCGGACTATCCTGTATCGCACGTTTCAATACCTCCGGCGATATCGACGCCTATAACGGCACCTCCGGTTATCAGGCGGCCGCGGTCATCCCGTTTACCAAAGGTCTGACCTATCACTTCCGCATCGTGGTCAATGTACCCGCCAATACCTACTCGGTCTATGTCACGCCTCCGGGCGGATCGGAACTGCTTGTCGGTAGCAATTATGGTTTCCGCAAGGCTGCCACCAGCCTGGATACGTGGACGATTGATGTGAATTCGACACCGGGCGGTTCAGTGACCGTGAGCAACCTCACAGTTGTGGGAACCCAGCAAGTCACGACCCCGACGTTCAGCCCAGCAGCCGGCACCTATACGAGCGCGCAGTCGGTGACGATCTCGACCGCGACCAGCGGCGCGTCGAT
>JBEKQH010000462.1:0-3819 GCA_049519915.1 Opitutaceae bacterium | reverse complement strand
AGCGGTGTCACCGGACGAAGCGAAAAACGTCACTCCGGGGACATTGAAATGGAAATCGGAGGTCCCTTCCGTGCTCCATTCCGCGCCAGCCCAGCTCATGGAAACCTGGGGGGCCCCGAGGGTCACGGCATAATCGACCCCGGTGAAGAGATCATCAAATGAAGCCGATTGGGTAGCAACGAGGACAATCGTCGCGCCAGGGGCGATCGCGTGAGCCCACTCGACATCAAGCGACGTTTCAGTGGCCCAGTTACTGTCGATGGCAGGCGTTCCCTCTGGATAATATACTTGGACCGTGGTGCTAGGAATGCCAAAAGCCGCGCAGAATGTATCCAAATCGGCTTGGATGGTGGGGCTGCCATAGGCGTCAACGATCGCGATGATCTGGCCCTGTCCCGTGGTGTTCAACTGATCGAACCCATAGGCATGCCGCAATTGCTGGGGCGTGTAGCCGGTGGGGCCTGCGGTGGCGGGAAGAATGCCGGTATATTTTTGCAGGGGCGGATGCGCTACGGCGCCAGGCGGGATGACTTCGTTACGCAGGTCAGTATCTCGGTCCGCCCGAAGCAGACCGGCAGTGGTGGATAGAGCAAACAGACAGCAGATTACCGAGCGTAGTATTTTAATTTTCATTTTAATGTGAGTGATGTTTGGCGCCTTGCCAAACGCATGCGTCGCACAAACGGAGTCACTTCCTACCGGGATTAGCGGGCGGTTCCACTCAAATGCATTTGCTACGCAGGATTGATTGGCGGCCTAGGGCGTAATGGCCGTTGTATTTCCATCGTTACATTAACTCACTAAGAGCGACGCATCAATTAATTGTACAGCTACTTACAATATTCTCATCTCCTTGCCGAGTTGGAGTAATCTAGGCGAAAAAAAATTGTAACCAGTTGTCGCTTGAAATACCCGCCAGTTTCCCGCCCTTCCGCTTCGCCTTAAACAAAAGCGCCCGCGGCGTTCTGCCGCGGGCGCCGACTATGGTAATACGGCTGCAGATTACGGAGCGAGGTTGTTTGCCGTCAGCGAGCAACTGGCCGGGGTGGCGTCAACCTCGAGATTCCAGGTATCCAGGCTGGTCGCCGTTTTGCGGAAGGCATAGTTGAGCCCCACCGTCAGCTCGGAGCCGCCGGCCGGGGTCACATAGACCGAGTAGGTCCCGGCCGTGACGTTCACCACCAGACGGAAGTGATACGTCACGCCCGCCGAATACGGAATCGTCGAAGTGCCGTAGGCCGTGCCGTTATAGGCGTCGATGTCGCCCGACGGATTGAACCGCGCAATGCAGGAGAGACCGCTGTAGGCCGTGGCCGCACCCTTCGACAGTCCCACCACCGCGTTTTCCGGCGAGACCGAGGGCGTCGCGTCGAAGGTCGCGGTGAAGGTTCCTGTCTGCGCCGAGGTCAGGGCCAAGGTATGGAATCCATTGCCCGAAGAGCCGGAGAGCGACCGGGTCACCGCATTGATCGTGTAGAGACCGGAGGTCACCGAGCTGTCGGTCATCCCGCTTTTGTACGCGATGGCTTTGAGCGTCGCGGTCGCCCCGATCGAAACCGGACTGGAATAGAGCGTGCCGGCCGTTTCCGAGGGCGTGCTGCCGTCCGTCGTATAACGGATCGACGCTCCGCTCGTCGACGAGGTGATCGTCACGGTCTGCGCGCTCGTATACGTGCCAGCCGCAGGATTAAACGTCGGCGCAGCGGCTTGTTGTGGCGCTGTGCCAATGGTGTAGAGACCGGAGGTCACCGAGCTGCCGATGTAGCCGAGCTCGTAGGCAACGGCCTTCAGGGTCGTTGTCGCGCCGATTGAAACCGGACCAGAATAAAGCGTGCCGGTAGCCACCGTGGGGATTGTGCCGTCCGTCGTATAAGTAAACGACGCGCCGGCCGTCTTGCTGGAGATCGTCACCGTCTGCGCGCTCGTATACGTGCCGGCGGCGGGACTGAACGTCGGCGCAGCCACTTGCGGCGGAAGGATCAATTGGAAAACGGTCCCGGCGCCAGCCGAGCCGCCGGATTCGGCGGTGCCATAGAAGTTGCCATCGCTTCCTTGGATCAGGCCAGCAAACGGATTCATCCCGTTAGCCACGTCAAACCAGCCTAGGATGGTCACGACACCTTCCGGGGTCATCATAAAGACATTGCCGTAGCCCTCGGAATCGCTGCCTCCATTATAGTTAGTGCTATAGAGGTTACCATCCCTGCCCTGCACGAATTTGGCATCCGGATTTGCCACCACGCTCCCGTCAAACGAGACCAGGGTGGTCAAGACGCCAGCGGGAGTCATCTTAAACGCAGTGCCATAACCTGGATTATCCGCGGAAACATAGGTGCTGCCTCCACTGTCGGTCACACCGTAGAAATTTCCGTCGTTGGCCTGCATCAATGCGGCATAAGGCTGGCGCCCGTTGGGCCCGGTGAAGTTTACCAAGGTCGTCAGCACACCCGACGGGGTTATCTTGAAGATCGTGCCATCGTCGTTGGTGCCGCCGTCGACCGTGGTGCCATAGAAGTTGCCGTCGGCACCCTGGACCAGACCGGCTTCAGGCGTGGAGCCGTTGGCGCCGGTAAATGAAACCAACGCCGTCAAGACGCCCGCCGGCGTCACCTTGAAGACGGTGCCGTCGTTGGCGCTGCCGCCCTGGTAGGTTGTGCCATAGAAGTTGCCGTCGGTGCCCTGCACCAAGGCCGAAAACGGACTGGTCCCGTTGGTCCCGTTAAATGAAGCCAGGGCGGTGAGAACGCCGGCCGGCGTCATCTTGAAGACCGTGCCGTCGTTATTGGCGCCACCTGCAAAGGCCTCGCCGTAGAAATTGCCATCCGTGCCCTGGATCATGCCCCGGAAGGGATCCGCTCCGTTGGCGCCGGAAAGCGTGGCCAAGGTGGTCAAGACGCCCGCCGGAGTCACTTTGAAGATCGTGCCATCATTGGCATTGCCGTAAAAATTGCCGTCCGTGCCCAACACCAAGGCCGCATCCAGCGGTCCTCCGCTCGGCAAACTCGCCAGCAGATTCAGGCTGTTGATCGTGTAGTTTACGCTGGTCACCAAACTGTCGATGAGCCCGCTCTTATAGGCGACAGCTTGCAAGGTGGCCGAAACCGTAAAGTCAAACGGCCCGGTGTAGAGCGTGCCGTTGGTCTCGGTCGGCGTGCTGCCGTCGATCGTGTAGCGAATGGATGCGCCGGTGGTGGTGGTCGAAATCGCCATCACCTGGGTGTAGGAATAAGTGCCGGCGGCGAGACTGAAGGTCGGCGCGGAAACTTGCGACGGCGTGGTGATGGTATAAAGGCCGGAGGTTACCGGACTGTCCGCCATGCCGCTTTTGTAAACGATAGCCTTCACGGCGTGCTGCCGTCGATCGTATAGGCGATCGTGGCCCCGCTGGTCGTGGTGGTGATCGTCACCTTCTGGGAGGTCGCATACGTGCCGGCCGCGGGGCTGAACTTTGGCGCAGCCGCCGGCGGCAGGTTGATCGTGTATTTGCCGCTGGTCACCTTGCTGTCGGTGTACTCGGGCTTGAAAGCGATGGCCTGCAGCGTGGTCGTGGCGCCGATGGTCACCGGACCCGAATAAAGCGCACCATGGGATTCGCTCGGCGCGGTGCCGTCGGTCGTATAGGCGATCATGGCGCCGGAAGTGGAATCGGTGATCGTCACCGATTGCACGCTCGTATAAGTGCCGGCCGCGGGGCTGAACGCCGGCGCGGCGACCTGGGTCGGCGTGCCGATAACGTAAAACCCGGAGGTCACGATGCTGTCCGCCATACCGGTCTTGTAAGCGATGGCCAGGAGCGTCGCCGTTTTGCTGATTTTAACC
>JBEKQH010000461.1:0-3799 GCA_049519915.1 Opitutaceae bacterium | reverse complement strand
GTTGCGATCGCAACCTTCTGCGCTTTCGTATAGGTTCCGGTGCCTGGGCTAAACGTCGGTGCGGCCGCTTGCGATGGAACGATCACCTGAAACACCACCCCGTAACCGTCCGTTCCTCCAAAGACGGTCGTACCATAGAGGTTACCGTCTCGGCCTATGATCAGGCGGCCGGCCGGGCCGTCGCCGTTGGCGCCGTTGAAGGAATCGCTGGTGATGACGCCGGCCGGCGTCACCTTGAAGACGGTGCCGTCGGTTGCGCTGCCGCCGCTCAGGGCCGTGCCGTAAAAGTTTCCGTCCCGGCCCTGGACCAGACCGGCGAGAACAATGCTGCCGTCGTCTCCGTCCTCATCGAACGAAGCCACCACGGTCAGGGCTCCCGACGGAGTCATTCTGAAGACCGTGCCGCTGTTGCCGCTGCCACCCGCTTGGGTCGTGCCGTAGAAGTTGCCGTCGCTGCCGAGCACGAGACCGCCGGAAGGACTGGCTCCGTCGGGCCAATTTTCGGGAGTTCCCGCAAACGACACGAGCGTGGTCAAGGCCCCTGCGGGCGTCAGCTTGAACACGGTGCCATTGCCGCTGGCGCCGCCAGAGGACGTCGTGCCGTAGAAGTTGCCGTCGCTGCCCTGCACGAGTTCCGCGTAAGGGCAGGCCCCATTGGTCCCGTTAAACGAGACCAAAACGGTCAGGGCACCGGCCGGAGTCACCTTGAAAACGGTGCCGTCGCCCTTGCTGCCGCCATATAGGGTCGTGCCATAAAAATTGCCGTCCGTTCCCTGGAACAACGCCGGATACGGATTGGCTCCGTTTGCGCCGATAAACTTGACCAAGGTGGTCAGCGCGCCGGCCGGGGTCATTTTGAAGACCGTGCCGTCGTTGATCTGGCCCCCTTCCGTCGTGCCATAGAAGTTGCCGTCGCTGCCCTGCACGAGAGCCGCCATCGGCTGGGCCCCGTTCGCGCCGGTGAACGACACCAGCGTCGTCACGACGCCGGCCGGAGTCATGACAAAGACCGCGCCGTCGTCGCTGCTCCCTCCTTGTTGGGTCGTGCCGTAGAAGTTGCCGTCGCTGCCCTGGACCAAGCCGGCATAGGGGGCGTATCCTCCGGTGGCCGTGGTCGGAAAATTACACATCACGTTCAAGGGCGTGATGGTGTAAGGGCCCGACGAAACCGGACTGTCGATATAACCGCTCCGGTAGGCGACGGCATTGACGGTCGCCGTGCCGCCGATACTGACCGGCCCGGAATAGAGCGTGCCATAGATTTCCGTGGGGATGCTGCCATCCGTCGTATAGCGGATGGACGCGCCGCTTGTCTTGGTGGAAATCGCCACGGTCTGGGCGAGATGATAGGTGCCGGCGGCCGGACTGAAGACCGGCGCGATGGCTTGGGGCAGGAACGTATAGCTGGCGGCGGTCACCGCGCTGTTGGCCAAGCCGCTTCCGTAGGCGACGGCTTTGAGCGTGAGGTTCGCGCTGACCGGAATCGGACCGGCGTAAAGCGCGCCCTTGGTTTTGCTCGGCGTGCTGCCATCCGTCGTATAATGGAGGGAGACACCGGGCGTCGCGGAAACGATCGTCACATTCTGTGCACTCGCATAGGCGCCCGCCGGCGGAAAAAAGACCGGGGCGGACGCTTGCGAAGAGAAGCCCCCGGCCAGCGCCACCACCAGCTGGTTGCCGAACGGAGTGCCCAAACCGGTGGCCAGATCATAACCGGGACCCGCCGGATTTCCGCTGTTGCCCGATGTAATATCGTGGAAGTAGCCGGTGTAATTCGCCGTGGCCAGCGTGTAAAGAACTCCGGGAGCCGAGCCGATCGGCTGTGAAGACAGGGAATTGGCGAGCGCAAAGAGCGCGGCCCATTGCGGGGCGCCCATGCTCGTGCCCCCAATTTGCTGCCAGTCCGATCCCGTCAGATAAACCGGAACGCCGGTGGCCGGATCGGCATCGTAGGCCACGTCGGGAACGGCGCGTTGAGCGCCGCTTCTCCAGCCCACTTGGTAACTCGGCCCGGTTTCGTAGAGGCTGGCGCCGCCGCCGCTGCCGGACCAAGCCTTCTCCGAGGCAATCGTGTTTGACGAGGTGAGCTTAAGGGTGGTGCCGCCGACTCCGACCACATACGGGGAACAGGCGGGATAGTTCACGCCGGCGCCGCTATCGCCCGAGGACGCGACAAACGTCACGCCGGGGACGTTGAAATGAAAATCCGAGGAACTTTCCGTGGAATATTCCGGAGCGCACCAGCTCATCGAAACCTGGGTGGCCCCTAGACTCACTGCGTAATCGACCGCCCCGAAGAGATCGTCGCTGGTGGCGGATTGCGCAACCACCAGAACAATCGTCGCGCCGGGAGCGATGGCATGCGCCCACTCGACGTCGAGCGACGTTTCGGTCGCCCAATCGCTGTCGGCCACGGGTTGGCCTTGCGGGAAATAAATCCTGACAGCGGTGCTCGGAAGGCCGAAAGCGGCGCAGAACGTATTCAGGTCCGCTTGGACGGTAGGACTGCCACAAGCGTCGACAATCGCGATGGTCTGGCCTTGGCCCGTGGTGTTGAGCTGGTCCAATCCATAGGCGTGACGCAATTGCTGGGGCGTATAGCCCGGGAGACCGGAGGTGGCTGGAACCACGCCGGTGTACTTTTCGAACGGCGGGTGCATGGTGGCACCGGGCGGAATCATTTCGTTGAGCAGGTCCGCCGCCCGGTCGGCCCAAAGCCGGCCGGGCGCGACGGACAGGAGAACAAGACAGGAGGTCAGCAAACGTAGTATTTTAATTTTCGATTTCATGTTTAATATTTGGCCGCAGGCATGAAGCATGGGCGGCGCAAACAAGGCCTGTTAACTAGCCAACGCAAAACCGTGCCACCCAAATGCGTCCGGTTAGAAAAAGTAATTATGTCATTAATCGCCGACATTATTTCCGGTTCTATTTACATCGTTAAACTTAAATCGAAAACCTTGCGCTTCAACCTCTCTTCCATTGTCTTGCGCAAACGTTTTCGGCGCGCGTTTCGGTTCGGTAAATTTTAGGTGACAAGCTTGTGTCAACCGAACGACCCTCCCGCCCTAGCCTGGATCGATCACGCGTCCTCGTGTGACCGATCCACCTTGTGGGCCGACCCTGTCGGGACTAGCCGCGACAAAGTCGCTTGGCTGCGCTCGATCGGCGCAGCCAACGGATGCCTCATCGGATGAAACGGTGTGACGCGTCCGGGCTAGGAGTCTGTAGGGTTCTGCCCTACGGGCTTTCTCTCCTTATGAAAGGGGCCGCCCTTTCGGCGACCGATCAAAGATTTTGCCCGCGTTGAAAAACAGGATGCGGACAACCTTTCGGGACATTTTGCTCCGCGCCGGCGAAAATCCTCCAAAAAGCTCCGCGGCGGCCGGTCAGATCCGCTCCGAGTTTCCGGCCCTCCCGCTTTTGCCCCCGAGCAACGCCCGGCGTCATTCCTGCGGATAAACGAGCACCCGGTTGTGCACGAGCAGGATAAGGTCGTTTTTGCCGTTGCCCGTCACGTCGGCGATGATCGTCTCACGCGGTTCCTCCGGCGAGCCGCGCCGCCCCTGATAATGTTCGTCTTTCTCAAAGACCTTAAAATGCATCCGGCTTTGCCACAAGCCGGCGGGATCCTGGCCTAAAATTTCGATGACATTCTTGTCCGGATCGACGCAGACGAGATCGAGCCGGCCGTCGCCGTTGAGATCGCCCGCCTCCACGTCGCCATAGGAAACATCCGGCAAATCCGTCGTGTGCGAAGCCACGATGTGCAGGCCAAAATCGGGTTGGCCGATGGGCA
>JBEKQH010000460.1:0-3936 GCA_049519915.1 Opitutaceae bacterium | reverse complement strand
TACTAACGCGAATCCGGGGCGAAGGAGCACTCCGCCCCAAGTGCAGGGGCATGGTCGCGCCCAACAAAGCTGCGGCAACGGAACCCCGCTACCATTGCAAAGACATACGGGAAACCGAGGAGCGTAATCATATCTTCGGGGCATGGCGTTAACGGGGAAACAAGAGCGGGCAGCGGCCGCTTAGAAGCCAAGCTAGCAAGTAAGTTCCGGTTTCCAAAACGATTTGCCCAAGGAAAACGGGTTTTTTATTTACATCGTTAAATAAATTTGCCGGCCGCGGCTTGGATACATGTGTTCCGGTCACGCCCTAGCCCGGATGCATCAGGCTTTTCATCCGACGATGCATCCGTTGGCTGTGCCGATCGAGCGCAGCCAAGCGACTTGGTCGCGGCTAGCCCCGACAGGGTCGGCCCGCAGGGTGAATCGATCACACGAGTACGTGGGATCGATTCAGGCTAGGTAAATAAACTCTTAAAAAAAACGCCTGCCGCTGCGGAGCGGCAGGCGCTGAGACTGGCTGTTCCCGTGGTTTACGGAGTCAGGTTGCTGGCGGTGAGCGAAGCGCCGCCGATCGAGGAATCCACATCGAGGTTCCAGTCGTTCAGGCTGGTCATGGTGTTGGCCGTGCTGCGGAAGGCGTAGTTGGTGCCCACCGTCAGTTCGGAACCGCCCGCCGGGGTCACATAGACCGAGTAGGTGTGCGCGGTCACGTTCACCACCAGGCGGAAGTGGTAGGACACCCCCGCCGAATAGCTGATGACCGAAACCCCATAGGCGCTGCCGTTGTAGGCATCGATGTCACCCGAGGGATTGAAGCGGACAATGCAGCCGAGCTTGCTAAAGGCCGTCGCCGCACCGCTGGACAGACCGACCACGGCGTTCTCCGGCGAGACCGAGGGCGTCGCATCGAAGGTGGCAGTGAAGGTTCCGGTCGCAGCCGGAGAGATGGCCAGTGCGTGCCAGCCGTTGCCGGAGGAACCGGTCAGGGTCCGGTTGTTGCCTAGGGCGATCGTGTAGCTTGCGCTGGCGATGTTGCTGTCGGTCATGCCGCTCTTGTAGGCGATGGCTTTCAACGTCGCCGAGCTGCCGATGCTGACCGGGCCGGAGTACACCGTGCCTGATGTTTCCGACGGCGTGCTGCCGTCCGTCGTGTAACGGATCGACGCACCGCTGGTCGAGTCGCTGATCGCGACCGACTGCGCAGTGGAATACGTGCCACCGGCGGGACTAAACGTCGGCGTCGCGACTTGTTGCGGCGGCGGTGTGCTGATCGTGTAGGTCGCCGTGGCCACAGAGCTATCCGTCATGCCACTCTCATAAGCGATGGCCTTCAAGGTCGCAGAACTGGCGATGCTGACCGAGCCGGAGTACACTGTGCCTGATGTTTCCGACGGCGTGCTGCCGTCCGTCGTGTAACGGATCGACGCACCGCTGGTCGAATCGCTGATCGCGACCGACTGCGCAGTGGAATACGTGCCGCCGGCGGGACTAAACGTCGGCGTCGCCACCTGCTGCGGCGGCGGCGGTGTGCCACCGACCGAGAGGTTGATCGCGGTCAGCGAGCAACCGGCAGGCGTGGCATTCACATCGAGATCCCAATGGTCCAGGCTGGTCATGGTGTTCGCCGAACTGCGGAAGGCATAGTTGAGGCCGACCGTCAGCTCGGAACCGCCCGCCGGAGTCACATAGACCGAATAGGTGTGCGCGGTCACGTTCACCACCAGGCGGAAGTGATACGTAAGACCAGCCGAGTACGAGGTGGCGGCAGCGCCATAAGCCGTGCCATTGTAGGCATCGATCCCGCCCGTGGGATTGAAACGCGCGATGCAGGCGATACTGCCATAGGCCGTAGCGGCACCGCTGGACAGGCCGACGACTGCATTCTCCGGCGAAGCCGAGGGCGTAGCATCGAAGGTGGCGGTGAAGGTCCCGGTCGCCGCCGGGCTGATGGCCAGGGAATGGAAGCCGTCACCCGAGGTGCCAGTCAGTGATCCGCCGCCGCCGAGGCTGATCGTATAAGTGGCGGTGGCGACAGAGCTATCGGTCATGCCGCTCTCATAGGCGATGGCCTTCAACGTCGTGGTGCTGGCGATGCTGACCGGGCCCGAGTAAAGCGTGCCAGCCGTTTCCGACGGCGTGCTGCCGTCCGTCGTGTAACGGATGGAGGCGCCGCTCGTCGAATCGCTGATCGCCACACTCTGCGCGCTCGCGTAGGTGCCACCGGCCGGGCTGAACGTCGGCGTCGCCACCTGCTGCGGCGGCGGATTTCCGCCGATCGAGAAGTTGCACACCGTCAGGGAGCCGAGTCCGCCGTTGAGGCCGGAATCGACAAAGACACCCCAGTTATTCAAGGGATTGCCCTTGGCGCGGAAGGCGTAGTTCAATCCCACCGTCAGTTCGGAACCGCCCGCCGGCGTCACGTAGATCGAGTAGGTTTGCGCCGCGACGTCGATGACCAAGCGAAAGTGATACGTCTTGCCAGCTGCATATGGAATCGGCGTGGAAGGCCCGACGTAGGCCGTGCCGTTGTAGGCGTCGATCTGGCCCGTGGCATTGAGGCGCACGATACAGGAGAGGTTGGCATAGACCGTTTGCGCGCCATTGTTTATGGCCACCACAGCATTGGTGGGAGAAGCCGAGGGCGTGGCATCAAAAGTGACTGTGAACGTGCCTGTCTGCGAGGCCATGGCCGTGTCTTGCCAAGTGCCTTCCCTATAGGCCTCACTGCAGCCGGCAGGCGGTGGCGGTGGCGGAGGAGGGGGAGGAGGAGCGCCTTTAGTTGAACCACCCGCCCAAGATTGGACATTAACCCAATCCATCGTAGCCGGGCCGGCACCGGAGAGCGACACATATTGGCCATACTTGTTATAGTGAACGCCGGCCAGCGGAACATGTGTCCCAGACTCCGAGCCGTTGACATAGACCGTGATTAAATTCCCGACGGGATCGTAAATCGTGTTCAGTTGGAACTGAACGCCGACCGTGATATTCGCAAAATATTGTCTGCCTGTTGACTCCGAAATGATTTCTGGTCCAGCCGCGCCTTGAGCCTCATCCAGGATGAGATCGGGATCGGATGAGCTTGGCCCGCCAAAAACCTGGTGCATGCAGATAAAGTTGGACCCGGCAGGGAATGACACGAGGGTGCCAAAGCCTTGCCACTGGTTCGTGGTATTCGTGGGCAGATTGTTGCCGCGCATTTCCGCACGGCAAAGACCTGTTTCGGTGGGAATCTTGAATTCGTATCCTCCGGAGATAGGCGTGATGGAGGTGCCGGACGATGTTTGAACGATGTAGGTTTCGTTATCGGGAGTCCAGCCGGTGCCGAGTTGGGCTCGGGCCGGGAGAGCCAAGCTGCCGATCAAAGTGACCACAGCGAAAGCAGCCGGAACAAAATCGCGCCGGCGCCAAGTTAATACACGTGAAGCATTCATTTCTATTGGATAGGACTGACGGGTTGGAGAAACCGCGTGGGGTAAGCCTCAAGCGGTGAAATTCTTTCAGGGTAGTCCACCCGCCTCGCAATGCCTCCTCCTGAGGCGGCAGAGGCAGTAGATTGTGGAATACTGGATTGAGAAAAACTCATACAAAAGGGGTAGCTGGCTCTTAGAAACGACAGCGCCCGCCAAGGTAGGCGGGTGCAGGAACCAGCTTAAGAAGAGAAACACTTTTTAGTGTCTTTAGATAAGATAGTTGCGTTACTTTATCCTGTTGGGAAAGACCGAAAGGGACAGCATGGGGGTTGATTATTGCAAATCGACAGCATTTTTGTTTGTATCGTTAAATAGCCATTTATTTCGTTACCACCCCCTGCCCCAGCCTGGATCGGCTACAGGTCCTCGGGCGATCGATCCGCCCTGCGGGCCGACAACGTCGGGACAAGTCCCGACAAAAGTGGCGGGCCGATGAAGGCCCGCCACTTGGTTTAGCCACCTC